>NZ_JAYGHR010000061.1:0-256816 GCF_034932365.1 Limnoraphis robusta BA-68 BA1
AGGAAACGCTTGGGGAGATTCCACCTCTGTTAATCAGGAGACATCCGACTTAATAAGTGGTGTTGATGAACCAAGAATTAGCAATAGCTAAGAATCCCCTTTCTTTAGAAATGGGGAGTATGTCAAAGATAGAATGTTGGGTTGCGATCCTTAACCCAACCTACAGACTCCGAATGAGTTAAGAAACCAAACAAAAGCGACTTAGAGATTCGGTTTCCCTGAATAAAGCATTCGGTTATTCGTACTTGACAAATATTAGTTTTTATGTTAAATAATCCCCCGTTTTCAACTCATACAACAAAGGAACATCCCGCCTCACCCGGTCCAACTCAAAACCACCGATATCAGTTCCGCTCAACTTAGAGTCAAAAAACTCCATTAATTGCTCATAATTCCTGACCTGGACTTGAGGCTTATATTTATACCTTTTAAACTGCCAATTCCATTCCTCGTTAAGCTGATCCGCGTAATCTTCAGCCTCCGGTTCAAATTGAGAACCAATAATATAAAGCATCGGATATTTACCCTGTTTAGTCCGTTGCTTATACCCTTCTATATAATGCCGTGATAAAGTATTATTAACCTGAGCAACAGTTATCGTGGTTTTTTTCAACTCCATCAAAATATGTTGAGGGCTTTGGGTTTTTAAAACCAAGTCGATAAAACCCTGCTTTCCCTGAAAATCAACCTCCAATTCTATATATAAACGCCAAGGCAGATACTGACAAGCCTTAGTCAAATAATAAACCAACTGTTGCTGATAATCCTTCTCAAAGCGAGGTCTTCTATCTAAAACCCGGCGACTCGTTTCATCAAAAAGGACACCCCCACTTTTCGACTTGCCTTCTGGCGTACTCGTCTTGTTCCTTGCGTCTTTTAACCCAGGCTTGATAGCTGCTGTAGGTTTCCCTGAACCACTGGTCTGTTTGTCTTTCTCTGTAGTAATAAGATTTTGAGTATTTTGGGTCTTCTGGGTAGTCATCGTACTCAAAAAATCCGGCCCCAAGTCTAGCTCTAATTGTCTCATAATTTTCGTAACAATTTTTTAGCTGAATAAACTTGTCATGGCTCCCCGACTGCTTATCAGGATGCAGTTTAATCGCCATCTGTTTATATAACTTTCTAGCCTCAACTTGATTATCTGCCGCCAAGACCCAACTCCCAACTTCCAAACCCGCAAAAATCGTCCCTTTTTTCCGGTGGAAAACACAACGACCCCTACTCATTCGTAAAAACAGAACATTCTCCCAAACCTCAATCACAGCTAAATTCGGGTATTTTTCTTGAAGTACAGCTAATGCAGAGGAATAGTTCATATGCAGCTAGAATTGCGGCTAAACAGATTATAGACAACAACAAATCTCTGATCAAGTCAGCGACTCTCCCCTCTCCTACAAGCCAACTCCCCTCGCCTTGTAGGAGAGGGGTTGGGGGAGAGGTTAACCCAGAAATTGAATGTTGGGTTGCGTTCCTTAACCCAACCTACAGACTCCGATTCAGAAACCAAACAAAAGCGACTTAGAGATTCGGTTTGCCGATGTAAGGCATTCGGTTATCCGTACTTGACAAATAATATTATTTTTAATTCTTATTACTCGCTCAAATAAAACGATTCTCGCTCCCAGACGCTATGCGATCGCATTTTCGGAATTACTGCCCCACTGCAAATATCTGTTCTGCCGTCAAGTTTAACTCGGGGAAAGTTGGCGATCGCAGAATATCTTGACCCCTAAATAAATTGACCATATATTCTCCCTCCACTAAATGATAAACCAAAATTGTCGGTTGCTTCGGATCTCCAATATAACGGCGACCTCCCAAACCCAAATAATCAACAATCCAATATTCAGCGATTCCCAATTTCTCATATTCTCCGAGCTTCATTAAATAATCATCCCGCCAATTCGTACTGACCACTTCTATGGCTAATTTAATACTCGTACCTTGAGTAATCGTCGATCGCTTTTTCCATAAAGACTCGTTTTCTAGTGCATTATAATCCAAGACCATCACATCAGGAATATAAGCCGATTTGTCGGAATCAATCGCTTTAATCAGCCCTTGCCTGGGAATAAAAAAGGGCAAATTCAGACGCTCAATGTAAACTGATAGTTTTGATGCAAGAAAACCAGCAACTTGTTCGTGAGTTCCCGTCGGTTGCATTTGAACGATCTCCCCATCATGCAATTCAAATCGACCCTCATAACCATCAGGATACCAGTCCAGAAACTCCTCTAAAGTCAATGAAATTTTCTGTTCTTCTATCTGGGTAAACATATCTCACCTCGGATTTCATTGATCATAACGGCTTGAGAGAGACTGGGAGAGAGGTCAGGTTAATCACTCCCTTCTCCTCGTAGGAGAGGGGCAGGGGGAGAGGTTAATATTAAAAAACTGACCCCAATACAACTAAGATAAAATACTAGGCTCAAGACTTCCACTCCTGTTAACCCCATGAAACTCGACCTCCACACCCTCACTCAGCAACACAACCTCACCCCACGCGGTATCATTCATATCGGTGCCTATGAAGGAAAAGACCTCAAACGCTACCCCACCCCAGACACCGCCAAAATACTGCTGATAGAAGCCAACCCCACAGCCGTTGAACACCTGCAAGCCAACTTCGCCGATAAACCTAATGTTATTGTTGCTCACAGTGCGATCGCCAATCACAACACTCCCGTTACCCTCAACCTCACCTCTATCGAGTCTAATAGTTCTATCCTCCCCCTAACCGGATACCGGGAAATTTACCCCAACCTGAAAGTTACCCAAGAAATTACCGTAGAGTCCCGCAGCCTCGATACCCTCCTCAACGAACTAAACCTACGTCCGACTGACTTCAACTTCCTATATCTCGACATCCAAGGCGCTGAACTCCTCGCCCTCCAGGGTGCCACTCAACTGTTAGAATACATCGAAGCGATTTACACGACTGTTAGCTACGAGGATTTATTCGAGGGAGCCGCCCTCATTGACCAAGTTGACGCTTTCCTGGCTGAACATCACTTTGTTCGTATCGCCGAAGCTAACCCCTATCATCCGGCTTGGGGTGAGGCTTTCTATATCCGCGAATATCTAACCCCAAGTAGCGACGAACCTCAGCTTAATTCTGATGAAGCTACTCCCCCAGTAGTTGAGAAGACAGTAACTATAGCCCAACTCCAGCAAACTCAACAGGAATTAGAAGATTTACAGTCTCGCTACGAACAAATACAAAAAGAGTTAGAAAGCTCTCAATTTCAACAACTACAAACTCAAACGGAGTTAGAAGAATCTCAATCTCAATCTCAACAACTGCACACTCAATTAGAAGAATCTCAATCTCAATCTCAACAACTTCACACTCAATTAGAAGAATCTCAATCTCAATCTCAACAACTTCACACTCAATTAGAAGAATCTCAATCTCAATCTCAACAACTTCACACTCAATTAGAAGAATCTCAATCTCAAGTTAAACAACTGCAAACTCAATTAGAAGAATCTCAATCTCAAGTTAAACAACTTCACACTCAATTAGAAGAATCTCAATCTCAAGTTAAACAACTGCAAACAAAACTGGAAAAATCTCAAGTTGAATCTCAACAATTGCAAACGAAACTGGAAAAATCTCAAACTCATTCCCAACAACTGCAAACTCAATTAGAAGAATCTCAAACTCATTCCCAACAACTGCAAACTCAATTAGAAGAATCTCAAACTCAATCTCAACAACTGCAAACGGAACTAGAAGAATCCCAAGTTCAATCTCAACAACTGCAAACGGAACTAGAAGAATCTCAAGTTCAATCTCAACAACTGCAAACTCAATTAGAAGAATCTCAAACTCAACTCAAACAACTTGAAGAACAGTTGAAAAAAACTCAGTCTCAGCAACAAGAAACTCAGAAAGAACTCGAACAATCTCGATCTGAACTTCATCAAACTCGTGAAGAGTTAGAACTGACTCAGTTTCAAATTGATGAAATTCAAGTCGAATTAGAACAGTCTCAATCTCAACTTCATCAGACCAAACAAGAGTTAGAAAAAACTACATCAAAACTTCAACAAGCTCAAGTTGAACTGCAAAATCAGCCGAAAACTAATTATGCTGAACACGTCAAAGCTTTGGCGAAAATTTTAGCAGAAACCCTATAAAGATAAAGCTGTTTTAAATAGCATTCAGACAAAGGATATTCTTCTAGAAAACCTTATTGATTTGTTGCTGTCTATCTTCTGGGAACTGAGTTTCTTCTAGTAAAGCTTCTCCCAGATTGCGATAGAATTCTAGATGAACAGCATCACCCTGAAGTTCAATGTACCGTTGAAAACAGGTGACTGCTTCTGTCCATTGTCCAACTGCTTGTAAAAGTTGCCCCAGAACATGATAAAATTCAGCTTGATCGGGGTGTTTTTGAATGCGATCGCGATATTCAATGATTTTGGCTTGTTGCTGTTCTTGTGATAATTTATTCTGGTCAGCAAAGAAAGCCTTAGAGGAGAATTCGGGATTGATTTCAGTGGCTTTTTGATAAACGGCGATCGCTTCTGTCCATAAACCTTGTTGAGTTAAAACGACTGCTAAGTTATGATAAGTCCAGGCGGATTGAGGGTTTAACTGAGTCGCCTGACGATAAGCAACTATCGCTTCCTCAAACCGTCCTTGTTGAGTGAGTGCTTCTGCGAGATTATGATAAGCCCAAGAAAAGCAAGGATTTTCTTCAATGGCTGTGCGGTAAGCAACAACTGCTTCGTCTAGTTTTCCAGCTCTTAAAAGTTCATTGGCAATTTGAAAACTACTCATTTGAATTTAATTCACTCATTCATGGATGATGAACTCGCCCCAATTCAACGAATTAAAACTCAATTAAATGTCTCTCTGGTTAGACTCAAATCAATCCTAGCAGAACCCCAAATAGATTCTCGTCAGTTTAGAGAGATTGAGAATAAAATCGATGATAAATTGACTAAATCGATCTTATTTTACCGCAGTTTTACGGGTTTGAGTGGCGGACATTTAAAAGTTTGGGATTATTTTAATCATGTTTTTTACACGTCTAAGTTTATTCCTTATATTTATTTCTATTCTCAGCAAACCTGCTGGGATGAAAGCAACCCTTGGTTAACAACCGATCCGAGATTAATTTTATCTCAGCCCCTTGAAAATCCCGGTTTGATCTTCATTGATGGCTTAGACTGGCTTCAGTTTGAACAAAAGTTTATAGAATCTTCGCCCGTGCCAATTCTTAATTTAATCCAAGGAATTCGTCATACTTATCCCGAAGATCCTCGCTATGCTTTTCTGAACAAAAAAGCTATCCGAATTTGTGTGAGTCAGGAAATTAAAGAAAGCTTATTAAAATGTAGTCAAGTCAATGGGCCGTTATTTGTGATTCCGAATGGCTTAAATTTGCGGAGTTTACCTCAACCTTTACCAACCTCTGAAAAAACAGAGGAAATTTTGATTTCAGCGTTCAAAGAACCCGGATTGGGACTTCAGTTAAAACAACAACTCCAAGCCCAAGGAAAAAAAGTCAAATTGTTGATGACTCAACAAACAAGATCGGACTATCTTTGCCAACTGAACCCAGCTAAAATTGCAATCTTTTTACCCAATTATAGCGAGGGTGAAGGATTTTATCTCCCGGCTTTGGAAGGGATGGCACTCGGATCAATCGTGATTTGTCCAGATTGTATTGGCAATCGATCTTTTTGTTTACCGAGTTATAATTGCTTCCGTCCTGATTATAATATAAGAAGTATTCTAAATGCTGTTGAGGCAGCCTCACAGTTATCTATTCCTCAAATTCATCGCATGGTCACAAACGCCCAACAAACAGCCAATCAGCACAGTCTAGCGAGAGAACGACAAGCCTTTTTAGAGATTCTAGAGAATATTGAAGACCTCTGGCATTCATCTTCATAAAAAGAATGGAGACTCCAACTCGACGCTGAGAAAGTTTTGAGCAATGTTTTCACTTTTTTTCCAATTACTGGCATGATTAGAGTTTAGGAAACTTGTATTGAGAGAATCAACCCATGAACCAATCGAAAACCACAGCCAAATCATCAGTTCTAGTCATTGCAGGAATGCACCGTTCCGGAAGTTCATTGATAACATCCTTGCTACAAAGTTCAGGATTGCACATTGGACGGAAATTATTGGGTTCGGATAGAGGAAATGAAAAAGGTCATTTTGAAAATGTAGACTTTCTCAAACTTCACGAAGCAATTTTGCGATCGCAGGGAATTTCCCATGAAGGATGGACGTTACAAGAAAACATCAGCGTTGAGGAACAGTATGTCGCCCAAGCTAAAGAGATTGTCGCCAAAAATGCGGTGAGTTCAATTTGGGGATGGAAAGAACCCCGAACTACACTGTTCTTAGACTTTTGGGCGAATTTGCTACCAGAAGCCAACTTTTTGTTAATCTATCGTAACCCTTGGGATGTTGTGGATTCTCTCTATCGTAGAAGCGATCAGACGTTTGAACAAGAACCGGAACTGGCTGTCAAATTCTGGCTACATTACAACCAAAAAATTATTAATTTTTACAACTATTTTTCCCGTCGTTGTCTGCTAGCCAATATCCAGGGGATTATTCAAGAACCTGGGCAATATGTTGATGTGATCAATGAAAAATTTGAAACTAAACTGTTAAAACCCTCCTCAAATCTCTACGATGCAACCTTGTTCAAAACCCAAGATTTGCAAGGAAATCGACCAAGTTTGATTGAGCATTATTTTCCAGAAGCGATTGAAATGTATCAGGAACTCGAAGCCCGAGCTTGGCAACCGAATGAATCAATAGATCTCTCCTGGCGGAATCAAATTAAGTCTTCTCCTTATCGAGTTTGTGCATTTCTAGACTGGAAAAATCTCAAACAGGCTGAATCCAAAAATAAGGTCGTGACTGAGGAGTTAAAGGAAGTTAAACTGCAACTCGCTCAAACTCAAGACGAATTACAAAAAACTCGATTAGAACTAGAGCAAAGATATTCTCAACTTCACCAAGTTCAAGAAGAATTGGAACAGTTTCAATTGCAATTTAGACAGGTTCAAGGAGAGGTTGAAAAAGCTCGTTTCCAACAAACGATTGCCTATAAAGGTGATGATCAACATGAGTTGTTAGTGTGGAGTGCATGGCAAGCTTATCGGAATAAAGACAAAGTTGGAATGGCTAAATATCTTCAGCAATCTTTGAAAAATAAGCCGTTTTCACCGACTGAAACTGTTCTAAAATGGATTGAGAGTTTTACCCGATTCTCAGCAGAACAGGGCGAACAGCTTGATACTCAGACCCTTGTTAACTCAGAAGAATGGCAACAATTAATGCGCCGTTCTATGGTGAGGAATTTAGCGTTTTCTCAAAATGGCAAGTAATTGAAAGCTTAGTCCGGATTCATCAATTTAATTCGGACTATTCCAAAAGAAACATATTGTCCATTTGGCAGAAACGCTTGCAGTAAAAGTAGCTCCTCACCCTGAATTTGATTGATTTCTATTGTTGTACAAAAACCACAACTTTCTGCTGATTTTATATCAGGATATCGTTTCAAAATATCGGGACGAAACCCATTGCAGGGAAATGTTTTCAGCACTTTATCTCTACTATTAATCAGTTGCATCGCAACAATCGGTGAGTCTTTAGCGATCGCCCAACCGATAAACTGAAGCGCAGTTATTTTGGCTAAAATTCCCGGTTGGGGAACTTCCAAAGCAAAATCAACAATAGCATTAGAGGATGCTTTGAAACTAGAAATTTCTTGAATTTCAATGTTAGCAAACTGTTTAATGCTATAATCAAACTGGGAAAGGGTTAAATTCGGATTGTAGCAAGGATCATTGTCTATAAACTTTCTCCATCGCTGTCTGATCAATTTAACTTCTTCCATATAGCGATACAGCTTTTCGGGAGTATCTTCATCACCTCTACTTTTTGACTCATCGTGATACAAAAGAACATGAGATAAATAGAGATTACGGTAGCCCTGCTGTACCAATTTTAGACAGAAATCAACATCGTTATAAGCGATAGCCAACTGTTCATCAAAGCCACCGACTCTTTCAAATACTTCTCGCCGACACATCAAACAAGCTGCGGTTACTGCTAAATAATTATTCATAGAAGCAATTTGACCATAATATCCTGGTTGGCTTGCTTGACAATTTTGGTGGCTATGGGCTGCTACATCTCTCATTCCCATCACGACACCTGCGTGTTGAATAGTATCATCTGGATAGAGTAATAAAGCTCCTACAGCCCCAATAGAAGGTCTTTGTGCTTGTTCAACCATCGCTTCTATCCAGTCCGATGTAATTACCTCGGTGTCATTATTCAAAAACAGTAAATAATCCCCTTTGGCTTGACTAACCGCGTAGTTATTCAGCTTAGAATAGTTAAAGGGAATATCTAATCGATAACAATTAAATCGAGAGGATTCTTTCTCACTCCACTTTGCTATGACTTGATGAGTGTAATCTTCAACACTACCATTATCGATAACAATGACTTCATAGTTTGGATAGGTACTCTTAGTAAAAATTGATTCTAAACATCTATCCAGAATTTCACCTAAATCTCTAGTCGGGATAATAATACTAACTTGTTTATATTCTTTAATTTCGTAGCGAACTCTATAATGTCCGGGAAACCCTTTAACTTGTTGAACAACTCCCTTTTCACCCCGTCTATTAATAGCATCCTGTAATGCTTTTACAGCAGCTTGATAAGCGTAGGGTTTGGCTTCTGTACCTGAAGCAGCAGACTCAGAATGGATTCTCCAATGATAGAGAACTTTAGGAATATGAAAAATATGATCTGTTTTTTCTGTAATTCTTAGAACTAAATCGTAATCTTGACTTCCCTCATAACCGATTCTAAAGTTACCGACTTGGTTGACGAATTCTCGCCGATAAACACCCAAATGACAGGTATACATCCGCGATAAAAATGAATCGGGACACCAATCTGGCTTGAAAAATGGGCTGGCTAATTCACCTTCTTCATTTAATTTATCCTCATCGGAATAAATCATGTCCGCTTCGGGATGCTGATTTAATAAATGTACAATTTCGTACAACGCATCCGGTGTTAATACATCATCATGATCGAGTAACGCAATAAATTCTCCTGTTGCTAGTTCTAACGCCGAATTAGAAGAAGCAGAAATATGACCGTTTTGGGTTCTAAAAACAACTTTAATCCGGCTATCTTTAGCTTGATATTCTTCTAATATTGCCTGAATAGATGAACGGGTTGAGGCATCATCAGCGATACAAAGTTCCCAGTAGGGATAAACTTGATCGATAACAGATTGAATGGCTTCTCGCAGAAACTGTTCAGGTGTATTATACACAGGCATAATCACAGTAATTAGAGGCTTATACCTGAAACTTTCTACCGCCTCAGAGATCTGTTTTAGATCGTCTGCTGTGGGAGTATTGTATTTAAGCCATTCTTGATATAAATCAGAGGTTTCAAGCGGTGGTAACTGCGGTTTTAAGAGGATTTTTTTTTTCTAAAACCTTACCTAACTGATAGGTAATATTGGCATCCTCCGGTTCTAACTGTTGTGCCATCTGATAGAATACGATCGCCCCGTCTAACTGATTAAATCGGACTAAGGTATCGGCCAACTGACTGTATAATTGAGCATCATCGGGTTTGATTTCTAAGGCCTTGTGATAGATGGCAACGTGATCGGGATTTTGTTGGATAACTTGGCGATAATACCCTAACGCTTCGTTTAAGTCTATCATCGCCCGTTCCCGCAACGCATCGGCTAATTTTTCCTCAATTGCAGGTAAGTCTGACTGCAATTTTTGGGCTTTTCGATAGGCGACAACGGCTTCTTCCCAGTTTTCTAACTTGGCTAAAACTTCCCCTAAATTGTAGTGTGACCAAGGAAATTCGGGGTTTAATTCTATGGCTTTGCGATAGGGAATAACCGCTTCTTCCCAACGTTCTAACTTAACAAGTGCATCGGCTAAACTGTTATGAGACCAAGAAAACTCAGGGTTTAATTCTATTGATTTTAGGTAAGATTCTATAGCGTCTTCCCAGCGTTCTAACTTAAACAAAGCCTCGGCTAATCCGTTATGCACCCACCACACATCAGATTTTAATTCAATCGCCCGATGATAAGCAGAAATTGCTGGTTCAAACTGTTCTTTATCGCGTAATAAATTAGCGAGTTTTTGATAGGCTTCTGCGTAGTTATAATCTAACTCAGTGGCTTTTTGATAACAGTTAATCGCTTCTTCTGTTTCTCCCGCTTGTACGAGGGCATCGGCTAAACTCTTATAGGCTTCTGCATCAGCATTCCCATCTAACTGCATCGCTTGACGCAACACAGAAGCTGCTTGTTGCCATTGTTCTTGTTTGGCTAATACTTTTCCTAAACTGTAGTAAGACGGGGCAGTATTGGGATTGAGTTGAATGGCTTTTCGATAGGCTGCGGTTGCTTCTTTTAACTGCCATTGTTGTTTGAAAATCTCCCCAACTTGATGATACGCTAAAGCATTATTCGGGTTTAACTCTAATAGCTTTTTATAGATTTCTAAGGCTTCTTGAGTTTGTTCTTGCTGGGCTAACAGTTGACCTAAACTCTGATAAAATTCGGGTTGTTTGGGTGCAAGTTCTGTCGCTTTCCGGTAAGATTGCAAAGCGTTCACCGCATCTCCCTGTAAGCGTTGAATTTCGCCTATTCCGTGATAAGCGACGGCTAACTGAGAGTTTAAGCGCAAAGCATGGCGATAACAAGTCATTGCGGCTTGCAGTTGCCCTTGTTTGAGGCGAGTATTTCCCAGTTTGAGGTGATCTTCTGCGGTGGCTTTTTCGGGTTCTAACTCGTAGGCTTTTTCTAAACAGTGAGAGGCTTTTTGATGATCTCCCATTTCAGTAAATATTTTCGCAACATTGCGATAAGCCCCGGCAAAGTCAGGTTTTTGAGTGATTGCTTGTTGATAATAATAAACGGCTTTTTCTAACCGTTCCTGCTGGGCGTATAAACTGCCTAAATTCGCATGAACTTCAGGATAATGCGGCTGAATGGCTAAGGCTTTTTCATAGGAACGAATTGAGGCAGAAATTTCCCCTAACATTTGTAGGGCATTGCCTTGTATTTTATAAGCAACGGCTAAATCTGGTTTAATTTTTAACGCCGTTTGACAAGTGTTAATTGCCGCTTCCCATTGTTGAATGGCACAAAATGCTGTTGCTTTTGTGATTAATTCTTCGGGTTTAGGCGGTTGGGGTTGCGGTTTAGCAGAAGCTGCCGTGCCATTTTCAGTTGAAGCTGAACTGACTGCTGCGGCTAAGGTATCTTGAGGAGAGATATCTTGGGGTTTTTGGGCGGCGGCTAATGTATCTGCGGATGTATTGAAAACGGTTATATTTTGTTGTATGTTTTGTTGAGCATTCAGTTCAATTGCCTTGCGATAATAGGGGGCTGCCTCTTTCATTTTCCCCTGTTGTTTCAACGCATCTGCTAAACTTTGATAAGCTGATGATAAATTGGGATCGCTAGAAATTGCATGGCGATAACAAGCGATCGATTCTTCGACTTCACCCTGTTGTAATAACGCCTTTCCTAACTGTAAATGTTCGGCTGCCGTTACCTGTTGCGGTTCGAGGGTATAAGCCTGATACCAACATTGATTAACTTTTTGGGGTTGATTGAGTTGTGTCCAAACTCGTGCTAAATTCCGATAAGCTCCCGCAAAATCCGGCTTGATCGCGATCGCTTTTTGATAACATTCAAGTGACTGTTGCCATTGTTTCGCTTTGGCGTGAATACTGCCGAGATTTGCATGAACTTCCGCCCAGTCGGGTTGCAACTGTAACGCCTGAGTATAATAACGTTGCGCTTCTTCTGGCTGTCCTTGACGCAACAATACATCCCCGATTAATTTATACCCAGGGGCGTGTTTCGGCTGAATTTTTAACAGTTGCTCACTTGCTTTGCGGGCATCCTCAAACTGCCCTTGGTTCAAATAGGCTTCAGCTTGTTGCTGAAGGAAAAAAACGCTTTTACGCAGGATCTCTTCGGCTCGCATCGGTTGATTGGGTTTAGACACATTCATATAATTCCCTATTTTTTATTGTAGTATTTCCGGTGTCACAAAAAAAATATTTTTTTCGCAAGCGGTAGACTTCCCCTCGTCCCGAGATTCATCTCTCATTTAGCCCCGCTTGCTGAATTAACCGCTTGAGCGTGCTAATATTCACCCAAATATCTTCTATGAGTGGGTTGGGATACATCAGACTCCGAATCGGATAGCAAACGAATCCTTCTCCCGTCAGCGAGTAATGATCTAACCCCATATATTGACTGATTACTCGGTAATAATATCGCTCATAATGGGGGGATAAAAATTCTATCACTTTAACTTTTTTACTACAAAAAACAATATTTGTCAAACCACTTCCATGAGCCGCTACAATTACTTTCGCCTGGGCAAATAAACGCACTTGCTCAGAAAATGACAAAGATTCCAGGAAAACCTCTACAAAGCCCAAAGGATGCAACACCTGCATTACTTCCGCTTCATTCATCACCTGTCGATGTCTAGCATTCGCCCGACTGATATAAATTCGTTCAGGATAATTCCCCTTTTTTTCAACCGCTAACGGCAGAAATGTTTCTCGCAAAAAGTCAATCGCCCAAGGCTGCAACCATCCTAAATATCCCGCAAAGGAAGGCACGATTAACTGTTCCGCTTGCACATGACAATAGCGATCACTTTCTAATATTTTTTCCGTCGGTATTCCCAATAAATTCAACGTCTCTTGCTGAAAGGGTAGCTGATAACTATTCACCAAAAACCAGTCAATTTCCTCTAATTTTATCAGACTTTGACGCAACAATTCAATCCGGGGTAAAACATCTACCATCCAATGAAAATAAATATGCCCTGATAAGCCAGATAATACGGCTACTGATCCTTTAACTGATTTTACTGGGGGTAATTGTTCCTGTTGAAAAATTTGATGATGGTGAGGATTATCACCTTGACACCCCGGAAGTTCGCCGGGATATTCCCGAGAAACATCAGCTAATAATTGGTGATCAGGTGTTAGAATTGCGATCGCTTTACAAACCATCCAATAATTTTCTTTAGGAACAATCCAAGCCCGCCCATTTGGAATCATCGCCACAAAGGTTTCAAAGTGAGGAACCGGAACTTCTTTTTCAGGTGAATTTCTATAAATTCCATGCCCTAAATTTGTTAATTCCAACTGTTTACAAATCTGTTTTAAGCAGCGTTGACATTCCAAACCGCCACAGTCTTGAGAAGAAGTTGGGGAAGACTGTAAACAGGGCGGATTTATATTGGTGGTTTGTGAGAGAGATATGTCTGTGTAGAACCCGCCCCTACAAAACTCCTGACTGCTAACAGCTAACTGTTTTTGCCAATCTTTTGTAGACAGACAAACCTCTTTTGGGGGTTGTTGTTGAGGCGGAATTTTACTGTCTAAGTCAACCATTCCCGTGATCAGGTGAGAGTTGGAGATGCCATTTTTCAAGACTTTTGAATAATAATGAATCGCTGTTTCCCAACGTTGTTGTTTTTCGGCGATATAGCCTAAAAGCAGATCAACTTCGGGAATAAACTGTTGAGTTTTCTGACTGATCGCTTGGGATAAATGACAGATAGCGATCGCATGATTCCACTGTTGTTGTTGAATTAAACAGTCAGCTAACCGCCCGTAAATCTCTACTCGATGGGGCTGAATTTGCAAGGCATCTTGATAATGTCTCGCGGCTTGATCAAATTTACCATATCGTCTCAGAGCATTTCCTAAATGTACATGAAACTCTATTAAATGATCATAGAGGGGTAGATTTTTGGACGATTCTGTAGACGGATCACAGGCGCTAAAGTTCCCCAAATTAAAGTTAAATTGTTGTAAACTGCGAAGAAAACGAACACAAGCCTGTTTAGCAAGTTGCCATTCATCGATTTCTGTGTCGGAAAACGCCATAGCCTCCAGCCGATGACAATAAGCTTCAACAAATTTGGGTTCAAGCGCGATCGCTTTTTGATAACAAGCCATCGCCTGATCAAATTTACCTTGTCTTTGGAATAAATAACCACAGTCACTATAAGCCTGAATATTTTCAGGGCTGTGTTGGATGGCTTTTTGAAAATAATCAACCGCAATTTTATAATTATTGTGTTGTTGGTAAAGTTGGGCTAAATTAAGATAAGCAACGGTTAAATCTGGTTTGAGTTCTAGAGCGCGATGATAAGCTGAAATGGCTTTTCTTTTGTTTTCCTGTGCTAACCAAGCTTGCCCAATATTATTATAAAGGATTGCCCATTCAGGTTTTTGAGTTATTGCCTGTTGGAAGATTTCAACCGCCTCTGAGAATTGCTGATTTTCAATCAATAAACAACCCAATACATTGTAACCTTCTGTATAATTTTGATCGAGAGTAATAGCTTGTTTTATGAGTTTTATCGCATCCTCAAGCTGAGATTGGGCTTTGAAAACAAGGGCTAAACCCATGTAGGGTGGTGCATATTTAGGGTTTTGGGCGATCGCCTGTTGGTAGATAGAAATGGATTGAACAAAATTTCCTTGTTGATACAAAGCCTCGCCTAGATTATAATAGAGTTCTATCCAATTTGTTTGTAACTGAAGGGCCGTTTGATAGAGCAGAACTGCATCATCAATCCATCCAGCATTGCGGTATAATTGAGCTAGATGAGCATAGGCAACCGCATCATCGGGTTGCAGTTCAATCGCTTTTGTATAGGCTAAAGCTGCTTGTTTTAACTGTTCTTGAGCTTCTCGGATATTGCCTAAAATGCGATAGGCGATCGCACAGTTGGGATATTGACGGAGAACTTCTTGACAAATCTCCACAGAACTCTTAATTTGTCCCTGTTGTAAATGGGAAAGAGCGAGTTTAAGTTGTTGTTCAATCTTCATTTTTAAGGCTAGACGAATGCTCAACAGGTTATGGGACGCTCAAACATTAATACAAGCTTAGAAAAACATTTTATGTCTCAGACTAATTGTACCATTTTAGATGAATTCATCAATCTCTGATTTTCCTATCTGAAATTGTTAAGAATAATTAAAAAAACATTAATTTTTGTATAAATTACGTTTTATTTACCTAAAAATCATACACTATATATAGCCTAAAAAACTCAAGTTTAAAGAATAATCAAAGTAAAATTCAAAGGAATAATTTTCCTTAGGCAAATTAAACTCTGAAGAATGGCAATTCAAAGCTTTTCAATTTAGAATCGTGTTGAATCAAAATAGGTAAACGATGAGACACTGGAATTTTCTTCAAAAAATATTCAATCTCTATCGAAAAAATCATTTGATAGCTGCGAATAAAAAAGTCAGGAATGACAGCTTGTACCGCTTGTTTATGCTCTCACCTGACTTAGTAGCTCTAGGGGGGTTTGATGGTTATTTTAAGCAAGTTAACCCGGCCTTTGAAACCACATTAGGCTACACATCAACGCAATTATTAGCAAAACCCTGGATTGAATTTGTTCATCCTGAAGATCAAAACGCAACACTTCTAGCCTTTGAACAGCTTCTCAATCAAAAGTCTATCATTAAATTTGAAAATCGCTATAGCTGTCACGATAATTCTTACAAATGGTTATCTTGGACTGCTATACCCGACCCGGAAAATAATTTAACTTATTTAGTCGGTCGTGATATAACGGCTCAAAAACAAACCGAAGCTCAACTGCGATCGCGAATTTGTCAACAAGCAGCCGTTGCTCAACTCGGTCAACTCGCCTTAGAAAAAACAATGGGTGTGAATGAAACCTCTCTCATTAACCAATTATTTGAGCAATCAGTGATTATAATAGCCGATATTCTAGAAGTTAAGTATAGCAAAATTCTACAACTAATCCCTGAGCAAAACAACTTTTATATCAAAGCGAGCGTAGGTTGGGAAATAGATATAGTTGACAGCGCAAGGATTGATGTCCAATACAATACACAAGCGGGTTATACCTTACTTAAAAGTGAACCTGTAATTGTCGAAGACTTGCGAACTGAAACCCGTTTTGATGGGTCATCTTTGCTGCTTGAACATCAGATTATGAGTGGAATGAGCGTGGTTATTGGTTCGAGAGAAAAACCCTTCGGAGTCTTAGCCGTTCACAGTATCAAACAACGTCAATTTAGCACAGATGACATCAATTTCCTGCAAGCGATCGCCAATATTCTAGCAATGGCTGTAGAACGTCACCGATCAGAAGAACATTTGTACCTATTAGAACGAGCGATCAATTCTGCTAACAATGGCATTATTATCACCGATGCAAATCAATCCGACAACCCGATTATTTATGCCAATTCTGCCGTTGAGGAGAACACAGGTTATTCCGGCTCTGAAATCATCGGTCAAAACTGTCGTATCTTGCAAGGAAAAGATCGAAATCAACCCGAACTCAACATCATTCGAGACGCGATCGCCGCCCAAAAGGAATGTCATGTAACTGTACGAAACTATCGCAAAGATGGCACTTTATTTTGGAATGAACTGTTTATTTCACCTGTTTTAAACACCGAGGGAAAACTCACCAACTTCATCGGAATCCAAAAAGATATTACTGATCGCATTCGATCAGAAGCCGCTCTCCAAGAGTCTCAAGCCCGTCTAAAAACGATTATTTCGGCGACTTCCGATGCACTGGTTGTTGTCAATCAACAAGGGATGATTCGTTTTATCAATCCGGCGGCTGAAGTCTTATTTGGTCGCTCTGAGTCTGTGCTTGTTAGTTACTGGATCGGGAATTTTATCGTCCATGAAAACATGACTGAATTAACAATTTTACAGCCACAAGGGAAACAAGTTATTGCAGAAATGCGAGGGGTTGAGATTGACTGGGATGGAGAACAAGCCACTTTAGTTTCCCTGCGAGATATCAGCGAACGTTATAAAATTACCTATGAAATTCAACAAACTCGCAACTTTCTCCAAACCCTGATTGATCATCTTCCCGTTGCTATTTTTTCCCGAAAAATTAACTCAGAAACGGGAATAGAAGGCACGTTTAACCTGTGGAATTCCACCTGTCAAAAACTCTATGGACTCAGCCCCGAAGAAGTGATAGGAAAAACAGTTCATCAGGTCTTTTCTCCTGAACAAGCGAATCGAATTGTGCAAGCAGATCGAGAAGTATTAGCTTCAGGAAGTTTGCAAGAAATCCCCTCTGAACCCATTAATACTCCCCGTTGGGGAGAACGTGTACTGCATACTTTAGTTGTTCCTATCTATGGCAACATGAACGAACTAGAGTATTTTTTGTGTATTTCTGAAGATATTACCGAACGCAAGCAAACCGAAGAACAACTCCGACACAGTGCTTTTTACGACGCGCTGACCAACTTACCCAACCGAGCTTTATTTATGAAGCAGTTGGAACAAGCAATTTATCAAACCAGAAGCTTAAATCAGACTTTATTTGCGGTGGTCTTTTTAGATCTAGATGGCTTCAAGTTTGTGAATGAAAGTTTGGGACATATTATCGGTGATCAATTGTTAATTGCCATCGCTCGTCGTCTAGAAAGTTGTTTGCGTCCCGGCGATACTCTCGCTCGTTTAGGAGGCGATGAATTTACCTTTCTCCTACAAGATATTCAACACATTGATCAGGCTGTCGCCGTCATGCAGAAAGTTCAGCAGAAATTAGCCTTTCCATTTTATCTTAGTGGTCATCAACTGTTTAGTAATGCCAGTATGGGGATCGCCTTGATCAGTTCAGACTATACCTACCCTGAAGAACTGTTGCGAGATGCAGATATTGCCATGTATTCCGCCAAACAACGGGGAAAAAATTGTTATGCTCTTTTTAACTCAAAAATGCGCCAAAAAAGCCGGGAACGACTGCTACTAGAAACCGATCTCCGTTGGGCTTGGGAAAAGCGAGAGTTTTTAGTTTATTATCAACCGATCATCTGTTTACAAACGCATCAAATTGTCGGGTTTGAAGCCTTAATGCGTTGGCAACATCCGACGAAAGGTTGGATTTCACCGAGTCAATTTATTCCGATTGCTGAAGAAACAGGATTAATTATTGATTTGGGTTATTGGGTGCTACAAATCGCCTGTAGTCAACTGCACGCTTGGCATCAACTCCCTCAAATGCAGGAATTAAGCATGAGCGTTAATTTGTCGGGTCGCCAAATTCAAGAACATGATTTTGTTGAAAATATTCATAAAGTTATTACACAAACTCAGATTAATCCGCAAACGCTTAAGTTAGAAATTACCGAAAGTATGTTAATGGAAAATCCGGATATTGTCAAAGCTAAATTATACCAAATTCAAGCCCTAAATATCCGTTTAAGTCTCGATGATTTTGGCACGGGATATTCTTCCTTAAGCTATCTGCATAACTTCCCGATCAATACTCTAAAAATTGATCGCTCTTTTATTCTGCGAATGAATTTAGACCCTGAAAATGCTGCTATCGTCCAAGCCATTATTACCTTAGCGCACACTTTAGGAATGGATGTGATCGCCGAAGGTGTAGAAACAGCCGAACATTTAGAACCTCTTCAGGCTTTAGGATGTGAATATGGACAGGGTTATTTTTTTTCTAAACCTGTCAGTGCCGTAGAAGCCGAACAATTGCTACAATCACAACAGTTTGAGAGGCAATAATCGCTAAATCTTACCCTGTTTTTCAAACCCTGCGATCACTTGTTCAACGGTTAGCATTTCTATCGGGATCTCTTCAGACTGGGCTATTTGTGTTAAAGGTTTTAACGAAGACAATACTAAACGAGTAAAAAAACTCTCAAAGTTGCTATCGACTTCTAACTGTTGTTGAATATTTTGATCTTGCTTAATCCAATCTGTAATTTGTGCGGGTGTAATCTGTTCTACAGAAATTTCTTGTACTTCCGCAATTTGTTTTAAACATCTTAAGGCATAAATCGCCAATCGAGTTGAAAATTTATCTTTAGAAGACAATAAAGCCGCATCCACTTTAATGGCTTCTTCCGTCGTCAAAAATTCCATTGTCGGTTGCATCATTTGACAATATATGAATTATAAATTAGGTAACAGGTAAGAGAGAATCGGGAATCGGGAATAGAACATTCTAAACTCCTAACTGGTCACTGATAACTGTTAACTGTTAACTGGTCACTATTTCCTGTTCCCGGTCCACTACTAATTAAATATCCACACCGATGTTCACCATTAACAATCCAGTGAGTTCGTTCTACAGTACAATCAAATAGAACTGCACTAAACATCTCTAATTCATGGCCGCAAACACTGGGAAACGACTCAGCCACATTAGAAATAGCGCAATTATGCTCTGTTAACACATACTGTTCGGTTTTTTCACTCGGAGATTCTACCGGATACCATTCCGCCATATAGCCCTCCGCTTTGCGAAGTTCCACCAACTTTGCCACTCGTTCTTTAACCGAACCGTTACCTAATTTTTCCCGGTATTCTAAAGCTTTACGCTGCCATTGTTTTTGTAAAATTTGACTGACTTGTTCATATCCAACGGTTTCAGTTAACGTATCCAAAAACGAAATCGCAAACTCATCATATCGTTTCGGAAAGCGATCGCGCCCCTGACTGGTAAGCTGATATATATGCTGCGGTCTTCCCATCCCCACCTGGACAGACTCGTACTCGATAGCCCCTTCAGCTTCTAAGTCTTTGAGATGACGCCGAATCGCTTGGGGACTAATATCGAGAAATTTGGCCAACTCATGGGCTGTGGCTTGACCTCGCTTGATCAGTTGTTGGACAATATCTTGCTTCGTAGAATGTTGCTGAGTGGTGGTCATGGGTGTTTTTTATAAAAATTTACAAAATTAGACTTTGACAATGCACTTATTGTTAATGTAGCTTAAAATAGACTTAAGTAACAAATCTGTTGTTTAAGTTTGCAGCCCAGGGACGGAGGACAGAAGGCTCAAAGCCATGAACAACTCTCTTCCCTCACCTATCTGCCATCAGTCAGCAATCGATTACCCACTATTGAGAAGAACACTAAACAAACTAAGCCTATGACTTCCTCAGTTAAAAACCTAGTCAATCAGCCCTATAAGTACGGCTTCGTCACCGATATCGAGTCCGACTCTATCCCGGCTGGACTCAATGAAGACGTCGTGCGTCTGATCTCCGCCAAGAAAAACGAACCGGAGTTTATGTTGAACTTTCGGCTTAAAGCCTATCAACAGTGGATAAAAATGAGCGAACCGACTTGGCCGCACATTCACTATCCAGCCATCAATTACCAAAACATTGTTTACTATTCTGCGCCGAAAGTAAACGAAAAGAAAGGCAGCCTCGACGAAGTAGACCCCACGTTACTCGACACCTTCGAGAAATTGGGAATTCCCCTCTCAGAACAGAAGCGTTTAGCCAATGTCGCCGTTGATGCCGTATTTGATAGCGTTTCCATTGGGACAACCTTCAAAGAAAAACTCGCCGAAGACGGAGTGATTTTCTGTTCCATTTCCGAAGCCGTCAAAGAACATCCCGAACTGATCGAAAAATACCTCGGAAGCGTTGTTCCCGTCGCGGATAACTTCTTCGCCGCCCTCAACTCCGCCGTGTTTAGCGATGGTTCCTTCGTGTACATCCCCAAAGGCGTCAAATGCCCGATGGACTTGTCAACCTACTTCCGCATCAATAACGGCGACTCAGGCCAGTTTGAACGCACGTTAATTGTCGCAGAAGAAGGCAGTTCTGTCACCTATCTCGAAGGCTGTACCGCCCCGATGTTTGACACCAACCAGTTACACGCCGCAGTCGTAGAATTAGTGGCATTGGATAACGCCGAAATCAAATATTCCACCGTTCAAAACTGGTTTGCTGGAGACGAAAACGGCAAAGGCGGAATTTACAACTTTGTCACCAAACGCGGACTCTGTAAAGGCGTTAATTCAAAGATTTCTTGGACCCAAGTGGAAACCGGTTCAGCCATCACTTGGAAATATCCCAGTTGTGTGTTAATTGGAGACAATTCTGTGGGAGAATTTTACTCCGTTGCCCTCACGAATAACAAACAACAAGCCGACACCGGAACCAAAATGGTGCATATTGGGAAAAATACCCGTAGCACGATTATTTCTAAAGGGATTTCTGCCGGAAATTCTTCTAATAGTTATCGCGGTTTGGTGAAAATGGGGCCGAAAGCAAACGGCGCTCGTAACTATTCCCAATGTGATTCAATGTTAATTGGAGATCGAGGTCAAGCGAATACTTTTCCCTATATTCAAGTGGAAAATAACACCGCCAGAGTTGAACATGAAGCCTCGACTTCAAAAATTGGAGAAGATCAACTGTTTTATTTAACTCAACGGGGAATTTCTCCCGAAGATGCGGTTTCTCTGATTATTAGTGGGTTCTGTAAGGATGTCTTCAATAAACTCCCGATGGAATTTGCCGCCGAAGCCGATAAGTTACTCAGTCTGAAACTCGAAGGAACAGTCGGTTAATTTTCGGGGTTTGAACGAACCCAAACAGAGGAGCAGGATACAAGATGTGGCTGAATTTACTCACTTTGTTGTTGAGTGTTTGCATAACGTTAATGTTGGGAATCAAACCCGTTTTCGCTCAAGAAGCACCCAATTTCTATCAGGGAAGCTGGCCGGATAGTAAGGGGAATTATCCCATCCGACAACAATATCACGGGTCTTGGCAGGTGGTTGATCGCGATCCCAAAGGCTTAAATTGTCGGCGTTATATTCCTCCAGGTGAAGGGAGTAAAGAGATCAGGGCTATCTTTCCCACAGGAACCCTAATTAACGCCGTGCGGAGGGAGCGAGGAGTGTCTGAACTCGGTGAGGAATCCTCCCAAAATCAGCCTTGGTTGCGGGTGCGGTTGTTTGAGCAAGAAGGGCGTCGAGAATGTTGGGTGAGGGCGAACAAAAACTATATTATTCCCATTCGCCCGGAGAAAATTTCTTGATTAGAAATAGAACTCAATTTTGTTGAATTTTTTGAGTATTTGTTGCAGGTCAAATGAGAGGTTTAGCATGATTCAAGACAATAGTGAAGTGATTCTGTCTGTCAAAAATTTAACGGCAAATGTTGACGGAAATCAGATCTTAAAAGGTTTAAACCTAGAAATCAAAGCCGGAGAAATTCACGCCATTATGGGTCAAAATGGTTCCGGTAAAAGCACCTTTTCTAAAGTGTTAGCGGGTCATCCGGCTTATGAAGTGACAGGCGGAGAAGTGACATTTTTAGGTCAAAATCTGTTAGAACTCGAAGCCAATGAACGGGCGTTATTGGGTGTATTTTTAGCCTTCCAATATCCCTTAGAAATTCCCGGTTTGAGTAACTTAGATTTTCTACGGGCGGCTTATAACGCTCGTCAAAAGTCTCGGGGACTCGAAGAACTCGATGCCTTTGATTTTGATGATCTGATTCACGAGAAATTAGACGTCGTGAAAATGAAGCCAGAATTTCTCGAAAGAAGCGTTAATGAAGGCTTTTCGGGGGGCGAGAAAAAACGCAATGAAATCTTACAAATGGCATTATTAGAACCGAAGTTAGCCATTTTGGATGAAACAGATTCCGGTTTAGATATTGATGCGTTGAGAATTGTTGCAGGTGGGGTGAATCAGTTAGCAACGGCTGATAATTCGATGTTAGTGATTACCCACTATCAACGATTATTAGATTATATTGTGCCGGATTTTGTTCATGTGATGCAAGCCGGACAAATTATCAAAACCGGAAGCAAAGAATTAGCCTTAGAACTCGAAGAAAAAGGCTACGATGAAGTGATTGAAGCAGCAACAGTGGGGGTGTAATGGTTACACAAGTTAAAGAAAAAGCCGAAGTTTCTTATTTGAAACAGTTGTTAAGTTTAGCGCAGAAGTCAATTGTTGGTGAGCATAATTTTGATCTCAAAGAAATTCGAGATCAGGCAACAACTTGGCTGGGGGAAATGGCAATTCCTACGAAAAAAGATGAAGATTGGCAGTTTACGGATTTGTCGTCTTTGTTAAAAGTGAACTTTCAAGCCGCAAAACCTGTTAAACTCGAGAGAGAATACATTTTACCGCTCATTTTACCTGAAGCTAAACAAAGCTGTTTAGTGTTTGTTGATGGTGAATATGCCCCGGATTTATCAACCTGGACAGAAGAACCGGGAATATTTGCCGGAAATTTAGGAAATTTACCTGCATCTTTCAGCGAAAAAATTAACAATTATCTCGCTAAAACACCCGGAAACACAGAGATTTTTACCGCCCTAAATACCGCCGCCTTAACCGATGCTGCGATCATTTGGGTTGCGAAAAATAAAGTCGTAGAAACTCCTCTACATTTACTCTTGATTTCTACCGCAGAGTCAGCCCCAAGATTTAGTCAACCTCGGGTGTTAGTAGTCGCCGAAGCAGGCAGTGCGTTAAACTTTATTGAACATTATGCCAGTTTAGAAGACTGTTCATCGACGCCAACCCATCACCCCTATTTTGTTAATAGTGTTACGGAAATTTGGGTTGAAGAAAACGCCGAAGTTAAACATACTAGAGTCCAACGCGACGCCGCCATCGCCTTTCATATTGGTCGAAGTGCTATTTCTCAAGCCCGCAACAGTCGTTATACTCTAAATGCAGTAAGTTTAGGGGCTAAATTATCCCGTCATACTCTTGATGTTGATCAAACCGGAGAGGGAACCGAAACGACACTCAATGGCTTAACTTTGATCAAAGAAGAACAGTTAGCCGATACCCATAGTTCAACGCTATTTAATCATCCTCACGGTATCTACAATCAACTGCATAAATGTATTCTAGATGATCGCGCCAGAGGGGTGTTTAATGGCCGTGTTGTCGTGTCGCAAGCCGCACAATTAACGAATGCCAATCAACTGAGTCAAAATTTGTTACTCTCCTCTCAC
Source organism: Limnoraphis robusta BA-68 BA1 (assembly GCF_034932365.1). Taxonomy (NCBI): domain Bacteria; kingdom Bacillati; phylum Cyanobacteriota; class Cyanophyceae; order Oscillatoriales; family Sirenicapillariaceae; genus Limnoraphis; species Limnoraphis robusta. Next base: position 23,875 of record NZ_JAYGHR010000061.1, read on the forward strand.
GCGAGAATTAATACTAAACCCCAGTTAGAAATTGTCGCCGATGATGTTAAATGTTCTCATGGTGCAACGGTCAGTCAATTAGAAGATGATGAAATCTTCTATTTGCGGAGTCGAGGTTTAGATGATCGCACCAGTCGTCATTTATTAATTGATGCTTTTGCGTCTGAAATTTTGCAGAAGTTACCGTTAGACTCATTGCAAAAAATACTGAGTCGTTGCGTGGCTTGTCGCACCGAATTAACTTAACAGTTGCAGGTTTGTAGGGGGAATGCAGGAATTGCCCCTATTCCTGTAACCTGTTCTCTGCTATTTAGTCCCTTAATTTTTAAGGATCAGCCAAAAAAGGAACAAAAAAATGACTCTAATTCAAGAAAAAACCTTAGCCGATAAAGTTCGTTCAGAGTTTCCGATTTTACATCAAGAAGTTAATGGTCATCCCTTAGTCTATCTCGATAACGCTGCGACTTCTCAAAAACCCAAAGCCGTCATTAATGCGTTACGAAACTATTACGAAGGTTACAACTCAAATGTTCATCGGGGTATTCATGCGTTAAGTGCAAAAGCCACCGATGAATATGAAGCGGCTCGTCAAAAAGTGGCTAACTTTGTGAATGCAGCTTCTTATCAAGAAATTGTTTATACCCGCAATGCCAGTGAAGCGATTAATTTAGTGGCTTATTCTTGGGGGTTGAATAATGTTAAAGCCGGGGATGAAATCATCCTTTCGGTGATGGAACATCACAGTAATTTAGTCCCTTGGCAGATGCTTGCCCAACGCTCGGGAGCGGTGTTAAAATTTGTCGAACTAACCGCGACTCAAGAGTTTGATTTAGAACAGTTTAAACGGTTAATTTCTCCCCGGACAAAACTCGTTTCGGTGGTTCATGTTTCTAACGTTTTAGGCTGCATTAATCCCGTTGAGGAGATTTGCAAAATCGCTCACGAAAATGGCGCCAAAGTGTTGATTGATGCTTGCCAGAGTTTGCCTCATATGCCTGTAGATGTGCAAGCCATAGACTGTGATTGGTTAGTCGGTTCAGGTCATAAAATGTGCGCTCCGACGGGGATTGGATTTTTGTATGGTAAGCGCGAAATCCTGAAGGAAATGCCGCCTTTTATGGGTGGGGGAGAAATGATTGATCAGGTGTATTTAGATCGGTTTACCTTTGGGGAATTACCGCATAAATTTGAAGCGGGAACCCCAGCCATTGGAGAAGCGATCGCTCTGGGTGCGGCGGTGGATTATTTAACCGGAATAGGCATGGATAATATTCATGCTTATGAACAGGAATTAACCGCTTATTTGTTTAGTAAATTGCGAGAAATTCCCGATCTAAAAATTTACGGGCCACAACCCCAGGCTGATGGTTCAGGGCGAGCCGCTTTAGCGAGTTTTTCAGTTGGTGAAGTTCATGCGAATGATTTATCAACACTCCTAAATGATGCAGGTGTCGCCATTCGTTCGGGAAATCACTGCACTCAACCTTTGCATCAATATTTGAACGTCAATTCATCGGCACGAGCTAGCTTTTATTTCTACAATACTCGTGAAGAAGTTGATGTGTTTATCACCGAGTTGAAAGAAGCGATCGCCTTTTTTGCTCAGATGTTTTCCTGAGATTATACAAGGTTTTATCGCTGTTGTCTCAGCATCGGTTCAAAATCCCCTGTCATTGGATGGGGGATTTCTCATTCAGGGTAGATATTATCAAGATCTATCTCAAGTGAGATGGCGTTTAGTCTGTCAACAGGGTACGATATCAGACTGAACTTTTAGCAGTTTTCATCTAAAATAAAACTTTTAGTCAGTTCAGGGTGATTTGATCAACCCCAGGAATTGCGGGAGCTGAAAATGAGTTCCGCTCAAGCTCGGGAAACGGAGAACTGAAGCTTTGTCTATTGTATCACAGCTATAATATAGAACCACTGAGAACGATTAACTCATCTTCTTAACGACAAAGCGATACTAACGAACGTGCATCTACTCTCAGCAAAGATCAAGAGTTTAGTCGGTTAATTATTAGCTTTATAACAATGCAAATTTTACGTCAGGTGAGAGATGATCTCCCTGTAAACCCTCTGAAAACTAGGAAAATTCTGGGTAAAAGACGGCTAGCAATACTGGTAGGTGCTGTAATTTGGGTTGCAACACTGATATTATGGCAATCAATAGGCAGTTTCCAACAAAATGGAATCACTCCGCCAACCGTAGAATTGAACTTGAGTTCTTTAATATTAGGAATAGGTATTCTATTGGCGGCGATCGCAACAATCCTGATATTTGTCATTCAAACCCAAACACCATCAGACATCGATTGCCCACAGAGAGTTCCGCCAGAATGTCAGCCTTTCATCCAAGAACGTGAACGCTTTTTTAGCCTTTCTTTAGACCTACTCTGTATTGTTAGTTTTGAGGGGTATTTTAAACGTATTAATCCCGCTTTTCAAAAAACTCTGGGTTATCACGAAGCCGAACTTTTGTCTGTTCCGATATGGGAATTTATCCACCCAGAAGATCGAGCCGCAACCCTTGCCGAACTCGAACAAATCGCCCAAGGAAAACCATCTTTCAACTTTGAAAACCGCTATCGTTGTCAGGATGGTGATTATCGTTGGTTATCCTGGACATCAGCACCCTTTGTCCAAGAAGGTTTATTGTATGCCGTCGCCCATGATATCACTGAATATAAACAATCTCTGGCACAATTACAATCGCGGATTGAACAACAAGCCACCGTTGCGAGGCTGGGTCAATATGCTCTGAGTCAAACGAACCTTGATCAATTATTGGCGGAAATTGTCACTCGGGTTGCGGATACGCTCAACCTTCAGTATGTCAAAATCCTAGAACTGTTACCCAATGGTCACGCTTTCCAGTTGAAAGCCGGAATGGGTTGGTCGCCTGGACTGATCGGTAAAGCTTGTATTAGCACAGGTTCTCAGTCTCACGCGGGCTATACCCTCGCTCAGAAACAGCCTGTCGTCGTTGAAGATCTGCGCGTCGAGACTCGTTTTACCGGAGATCCATTACTCCACAACCACCGCATTATTAGTGGAATGAGCGTCATTATCGGGGAAGAAAATCAACCCTACGGCGTTTTAAGCGTTTATAGCCGCACTCAACGCAGCTTTTCCAGCGATGATATCCATTTTGTACAAGCACTCGCGAATATCATTGCGACGGCGATCGCTCGTAAGCAGTCCACTGAACGCCTTTATTTAATGGAACGGGCGATTAATGCTAGCAGCAACGGGATTATTATTACCGATGCAACACAGTCTGATAATCCCGTTATCTATGTTAACGCGGCTTTTGAGCGAATTACAGGCTACAGTATAGATGATGTTTTGGGTCGTAACTGTCGTTTTTTGCAGGGACCAAAGACAAAAAAATCTGAACTCGAACAACTGCGAAGTGCGGTTTCGCAAGCTCAAGATTGTCGTGTTGTCTTACAAAATTATCGCAAAGATAGCAGTCTATTCTGGAATGAACTACACATCGCTCCAGTTTTTAACGAAGAAAAACATCTTACCCATTTTATCGGGATTCAGAACGATATCACCGAACGTTATCAAGCTCAAGAGGACGTTCGTCAAACTCGTAACTTCCTACAGACGATGATTGATCATTTACCTGTAGCAGTGTTTGTTAAAGAGGTTCATCTGGGCGAGTTTGGGCGGTTTCGTCTGTGGAATAACGCCTGTGAAAACCTGTTCGGGCTGAGTGTAGAGCGGGTTTTGGGAAAAACGGTTTATGATTTGTTTTCGCCTGAACAAGCCGAATTTTTGAACCAACAAGATCAAGCCGTGTTAAAAGCCGGAACGGTGCAGGATATCCCCGAAGAACAGGTGGAGACGCCTAAGCTGGGGCGACGGATTTTGCATACGGTGAAGGTACCTCTGTGCGATCATCATCATCATACAGAATATTTACTCTGTATTTGTGAAGATATTACCCAACGCAAGCAAGCTGAAGAACAGCTTCGTTATCATGCTTTTTATGATATTTTGACGAATTTACCCAACCGCGCTTTATTTTTGGAGCGCTTGGCGATGGCGATAGAAGGGGTGAAACATTCACCTCAAGAAAAGTTTGCGGTTTTATTTTTGGATTTGGATAATTTTAAGCGCGTTAATGATAGTTTAGGTCATCATATTGGTGATCAACTGTTGATGGCGATCGCCCGTCGCTTAGAAGCTTGTTTGCGTTCGGGAGATACCCTGGCTCGACTGGGAGGCGATGAATTTACCATCTTACTTGAACACATAGGCGGTGTCTCGGATGCGATTCAGGTGGCGCGTCATGTTCATCAACAATTGATTCTTCCGTTTAATTTGAATGGGATTGAGGTGTTTACTAATGCGAGTATTGGGATTGCTTTGAGTAGTTCCAGTTGCGATCGCCCGGAAGAATTACTGCGAAATGCTGACTTGGCGATGTATCGGGCGAAGGAAATTGGAAAGGGAGCTTATGCGATTTTTGATACGATTATGCACCGACAAGCGGTTGAACGGTTGCAGCTTGAAAGTCAACTCCGAAGAGCCTTAGAATTTCAGGAGTTTCAGGTGTATTATCAACCGATTGTCTCGTTGGTGACGGGTGAGGTGATGGGGTTTGAAGCGTTGATTCGTTGGCTGAATCCTTATAAGGGTTTTATTTCTCCAGCTCGGTTTATTCCGGTGGCTGAAGAAACGGGATTAATTTGTGAAATTGGTCAGTGGGTGATGCGTGAAGCTTGTATGCAATTGCAGGTTTGGCGTCAACAATTTCCGCATTTAAAGCATCTGACGGTGAGTGTTAATCTTTCGGGTAAACAGTTACGAGAACCGGATTTATTACAGCAGATTGATCGGATTTTAGCCGAAACGGGTTTACCGAGTTATTGTCTAAAGTTGGAGATTACTGAAAGTCTATTGATTGAAAATTCGTCAACGGCTCTGAAAATTCTTCGAGACATTAGAGCCAAAAATGTTCAGTTGAGTTTGGATGATTTTGGCACGGGTTATTCGTCTTTGAGTTATTTACATCGTTTTCCAATTAATTATTTGAAAATTGATCGTTCTTTTGTAAGTCGGATTAAGCCATCACAGGAAAATACGGCGATTGTGAAAGGGATTCTCAGGCTTTCTCAGGCTTTGGAATTGAAGGCGATTGCTGAAGGGATTGAAACGGTTTTTCAGTTAGATAAACTCAAAGCTTTGGGCTGTGAATATGGTCAGGGAAATTTATTTTCTAAAGCCGTAGACGCACAAAAAATTGAAACGTTTCTCCGTGTTATTCAAGGTTAATGGACGGAAAATTAGTTTTTTATTATTATTCCGTAAAAAGACTCTTTAACACTGAATAAATATGTCTTTTTATTTCAACAGTTTAAGACAGCTATCTTTTTATTTTATTTTGTAAATCTTAATCACAAAACGACAGAGGAGTCAGGAGTCAGGAGGAAATAAAGAAGAAGAAGAAAGAGGAGGAGAAGGATAAAGTTAGGGAAACTTATGTTCTCTCCAGTCTATTCAAAGACTTAAGACTCTCGACAGGCTCTATTAATCTGTTACTATATTAATATTCCCGATTTTTTCAAACCCGATCTTGAAGTGGATTAATACCCGTTCAATGTACAGTTTATACCTAAAACTCTATTAACAGCCTATTCTTAAAATCATTGAACTTGCTAATCCAATCAATTGATTGAAAAAGTTAATCAATACAATTATAACTCGAACCGAGTTCCAGACAGAGTTTGTCAACAAACTTAGTAATTCTCTGTATGATTCTATATAATTGAGTGAGTAAAACTCACACCCCAAAATTTTTATCGATCAAAACGCTAGAGGAATTAAAATGTCAGACTTAAATCAATTAAAATTATGGAAAAAAATTGCTTCTTCGATGTTAGCAGCCAGTTTTGTTTTCAGCGTAACTGTAATATTCTGGCAAAACTTGAAGCAAGAACAAGAAAGTGAAATCGAGCGAAACATTCTATTAGCAGAAAGCCATCTAAAAATCGAACTCCAAGAAAAGATTAAAGCTCGAATTATCACGCTAATTCAAGTCAGCAAATACTGGATGTTTAATCCAAAATTACCCCAAGATAGAGAAGTCAAAGCGACTTCATTCATCAACAGTATAGATGGCTATCAGGCTATTATTTTGACAGACATCAACAATCAAAATAAACAAATTATATCTAAGGTGAATTGGGAATTTTCTCCAGAAGATTTGAATGTAGTTGTATCTCAGTGGGAGGAAGTTGCCCGGAAAAAGCTCAAAAAGTCTGATGATGTGATGGTCACACCGATTTTTTATTTAACTTCAAAAGAAAGATTATTTTTGGTTTATATTCCTGATTATCAACAGGAAAAAATCCAAGGCTTTATCGTGGGTGTTTTAAGTATAGATGAGTTTTTAAGCGATTTAAAAAAACAGAAAATTGATCAATATGTAAGCTTTTATTCAACTCAAGGTTTTGTTTGGACATTTGCGGATTCTAATCAAACAACCTGGACTCAACAGATTAGTCAGAATATCAATCAAAAAGTTAAAGAATTGCAGTTCAATGCAAGTTTAATCCCCTTTCCCTCTGAAGATTCCTCCCTTTCCGAAATTTTACTTGGGGGTGGAATTGCAATTTCTCTGTTGGTTGGACTAATTACCGCTCTGGCTCAAACGTCCCAGGAACAAACCGAAAAACTCCAAAAAACCAATGAAAAATTACTCGAAGAAATTCGCTTAAGAGAAGCTGCACTCCGTCAATATCAAAAAGTTGAACAAGAACGAGATCGCCTGTTTTTACTCTCACCTGATCTGTTATGTATTGCTGGTTTAGATGGCTATTTCAAACGGGTTAACCCTTACTTTGAAAAAACACTCGGCTACACACAAGCTGAACTTTTAGCGAAACCATTGATTGAATTTGTACATCCAGAAGACCGAGCCGCGACTTTAGCCGAACTTGAGAACTTATCAACCGGAAAACCCACCCAAAACTTTGAAAACCGCTATCGATGTCGGGATGGATCTTACATCTGCTTATCGTGGAAAGCGGCATCTTCTGTAGAAGAAACTTTAGTCTATGCAGTCGCTCGTGACGTTACCGAACAAAAACAAGTTGAAGCCTTACTCCGCAGTCGAGTTGATCAACAAGCAGCCGTTGCGGGGTTGGGTCAATATGCTCAGGCTCAACCCTCACTCAATCAACTGTTTGCGGAAGCCGTTACCCTGATGGCAGAAGTTCTCGAAGTTGAGTATACCAAAGTCTTGGAATTATTACCCGATGGTCAAGCCTTGTTGTTACGGGCGGGAGTCGGTTGGTTAGAGGGACTCGTCGGAACCGCCACAGTCGGAAGCGGAAATGACTCGCAAGCGGGTTATACCTTACTACAAAGTGAACCTGTGGTAGTCGAAGACTTACGCACAGAAACGCGATTTAATGGGCCTGCTTTGCTGCATGATCATCATGTGGTGAGTGGGATGAGTACAATTATTCGCCTAAAAGATCGCAATTTTGGGGTGTTAGGAGCGCATAGTCGCACAAAACGACTGTTTAACCAAGATGATGTCAACTTCCTGCAAGCGATCGCCAATATTCTGGCAACAGGCGTTGAACAAGCTGAGTCCACCGAACAGTTGTATCTGTTAGAACGGGCGATCAACTCCACCAGCAATGGGATTATTATCACCGATCCCACAAAACCTGACAATCCGATCATTTACGCGAATTCTGCCGTTGAACGAATTACAGGCTTTTCCCCCTCAGAAATTATCGGTTGTAACCCTCGGTTTTTTCAACAAGAAAATCGTCAACAGCCTGCGATCGCCCAGTTGAGACAAGCCATTAAACAAGCCCAAGAATGTAATGTCATCTTACAAAATTACCGGGTCGATGGTCAACAAATTTGGATCGAACTGCACATTTCCCCTGTGTTTAACGATGAGGGAGTGCTGACTCATTTTATTGGGGTGCAGAATGATATTACCTCACGCAAACAAGCCGAAGTGGCTTTACAAGCTTCAGAAGCCCGTTTAAGAGGGATTTTAGACATTGCTCAAGATGCCATTATCTGCGTCGATGAACAAAATGTGATTCAATTGTTTAATCAAGGGGCTGAACAAATCTTTGGATACTCCGCAACAGAAGTGATCGCTCAACCTTTAAAGATGATTATTCCCTCAGTTGAGCGCTCCGTTTATCGAGGTTATATTCAAGAATACTGTGCAGATAATCGAACGAGTCCGGTGAATAAACCGCTAGAAATTATGGCTCGGCGTCGAGATGGAACGGAGTTTCCCTCAGAAGCTTCAGTCTCTCAGTTCGAGTTGGCTGAGGGAGTCTTTTTAACGATTATTTTACGTGATATTAGCGATCGCAAGCAAGCTGAGATGGATCTGCGAGAGAGTCAACACCGCCTCAGTACGATTATTACAGCGATATCCGATGCGTTAATTGTTGTTGATCACAATGGTATTATTCGTTTTGTTAATCCGGCGGGGGAATCTCTGTTTAGTCGTCCTCGTTTAGAACTTTTGGGGTATTGGTTTGGTTCGTTGTATGGGGAATTTGATCGAGCCACTGAAGTCACCATTTTACATCCCGAAGGGAAATTAATTATGGCAGAAATGCAGGTGGTGGAGATTCTTTGGGACGGAGAACCTGCAACTTTAGCTTCCTTGCGAGATGTCACGGAACGTTATCAAGCGATGCGACAAGTTCAACAAACTCGAAATTTTCTGCAAACGATGATCGATCATTTACCTGTGGCGGTTTTTGTCAAAGAGGCTCAGTCAGAACCGTTTGGGGCGTTCAAGTTTTGGAATGAAACCTGTGAAAAATTATTTGGATTAACCACAGAACAAGTCATTGGTAAAACCGTAGATGAATTGTTCCCACCTGATCAAGCCAAACGCATGATTCAACAAGATCAAGAGGCGTTTGGCTGGGGAGTCATGCAAGATATTCCCGAAGAACTGATTAACAGTCATAGTTTAGGAGATCGGATTCTACATACCGTTAAAATACCGCTTTATGATGAGGAACATGAGCCGGAATATTTGCTTTGTATTTCCGAAGATATCACTGAACGTAAACTGGCAGAAGAACAACTGCGACATAATGCCTATCACGATACTTTAACCAACTTGCCAAATCGAGCTTTTTTTATGGAACGCTTGCAGCAAGCCATTCACATCGTTGAAAAGCAAAATAATTCTTTATTTGCCGTTTTATTTATTGATTTAGATGACTTTAAATATATTAATGACAGTCTCGGACACGCGATAGGAGATAAATTGCTAATTTCACTCACAGATCGCCTGAAGAATTGCTTGCGGGCGACGGATATCTTAGCCCGTTTTGGCGGCGATGAATTTACGATTTTACTCGCGGAAGTCGGAGAATTTAAGGAAGTGATTACAGTCGCTCAAAAGATTCAGCAGGAACTCACTTTACCGTTTAATTTAGGAACCCATCAGGTGTTTACAAATGCGAGTATTGGGATTGCATTACTCACGGCTGACTATCAACAGCCAGAAGAATTGTTACGGGACGCTGATATTGCCATGTATTCAGCCAAGGAGAAAGGACAAGGAAACTATTCGATTTTTAATCGCCAGATGCACCAAAAAATGCTTGAACGTCTGCAATTGGAAACGGATTTAAGGCAAGCCATTGAACGGCAAGAATTTCAGGTGTATTATCAACCGATTGTTTCTTTTAAAACTGATAAAATTGCAGGTTTTGAAGCCTTAATTCGCTGGCAACATCCCGATGGAAGTTGGATTTCTCCCGCTAAATTTATTCCGATTACCGAGAAAACCGGGCTGATTGTAGAAATTGGGGAATGGGTACTGTATCAGGCTTGTTCACAACTGAAAAGTTGGCATGAACGGTTCCCTCATTTGGGTGATTTAACCATGAGTGTCAATTTGTCGGGGCGTCAGTTACGCGAACCGGATTTAGTTGATAAAATTGATAATATTATCAGTCAAACGGGTTTGAGAAGTGACTGTCTCAAGTTAGAAATTACTGAAAGTATGTTGATGGATAATCCCCAAGTGGTTAAAACAACGTTGAAACACATTAAATCTCGTAATATTCAACTCAGTTTAGATGATTTTGGGACGGGTTATTCCTCTTTGAGTTATTTACATAGTTTTCCGATTGATACCCTGAAAATTGATCGGGCTTTTGTTGTTCGTGCTAATTCTCCTTTCAAAAATAGAGCGATTACTCAAGCGATTGTAACACTTGCTCAGAGTTTAGGCATGGAAGTGATTGCAGAAGGTATTGAAACCCGTGATCAATTGCTACAACTTAAACAGTTAAACTGTGAATATGGGCAAGGTTATCTGTTTTCTAAACCGCTTCCTTCATCTGATGCTGAGATTTTATTGTCCTCTAACGCCAAACTCCCTGATGAATGATGATTGGCGGGGAAATTAAACACAAAGACAGGAAGACACGAAGATTTTTGAGAGACGGAGAAATATTATATAGATGGACTTTATTAGGCTATTTTTTTCGGTTAATTTGTTCTTGTTCTATCGCTTCAAATAAGGCTTGAAAATTACCTTCTCCAAACCCTTCAGCTTCGACTGGATTTTTATTAACTAAAGTAATTTTACGTTCAATAAATTCAAAAAAGAATGTCGGTTCATCAAAAATAGGCTGGGTGAAAATTTGCCATAACATTGATTCAGGACTCGGCAGATCAATCAAAATTTTATACTCTTGGATTTTCTGCCAATCTTCGCGGGATAAATGATCTTGCAATTTTTCCTGTAACTGATTATAATAGTGAGGGGAAACAGAAATAAACGCTAATCCTTTCTGTCTCAACTCACCTACTGTTTCTATAATATTGTTCGTTTTTAGGGCAATATGTTGAATACCTGAACCTCGATTTAAATCTAAAAATTCCTGAATTTGTGAATTGTTAGAAGTGGGTTCATTAATGGGAAACTTGACATTATTCTGTTGGTTGACCAACACTTGACTCTGCAAGCCGGAACGCTTTGTTTGAATATCAAAAGTCTGTTGAGGGAGAAACTTTAGCACCCGTTGATACCAGTTAACCGCCGCTTGTAAATCTCCCGCCTCAACATTTAAAACGACATGATCAATTCCAATAATAGAGGAAGGAATAGAAGAATGAGGAATTGCAAAAGGAATATGCGGTAGCCATTTAAAATGAGGATGATTTTGTCGTTCGACTAAGGTATGATGCAATCCACCCCAGCCAACAATCACAAACCATTTGAGGAGATAATTCTCAACAGAATATTGTTGCATCGGTTGAATAATTTTAACACCCTCAGCGATCATCTGTTCTGCCGCAGCTTCGACATCCTCAACCAGAAACGCCACATCCACAACACCAGGGGGATGCTGATGCAAATATTCAGCCACCGGACTCGCCGCAGTCACCGGAGAAGACAAGAGAAAATCAACCGTTCCCTGTTGTAATATCTCCGTATGAGTATCAGGGTTTGTCACGCATCCCAGACTTTGAAAACCCAACTTGTCAATAAACCAATCCCGTGATGCTTTGGCATTGGTCACATAAAAATGAACATGATCAAAGTGCATCATAATCCGCCCTATTTTGTGTTCGGAATCAATGGGCCGTTCCTCATTTTCTATTCCCTCAGATTAGAAGAATAAATGACTATCCGGCTGAATATTAATCTCCATTGGAACCGCTTGAGGTTCGGCTGAAAGTGCAAATAAAATGGCATCGGCTGCCGTTTCAGGTCTGAGCATTTTTGCGCGATCAACTTTTAAGCTAACACTATCCCAGAAGGGCGTGTCAACTCCCCCAAGATAGAATAGTGTAAATTTAATCCCATATCGCCGCATTTCATCCGCCATACATTTACTAAAACCAACCACCCCAAATTTAGAAGCACAATAGGCACTTCCCATCGCCATTGAGTGTTTGCCCAAAATTCCTATCACATTACAAATATGACCGGATTTTTGCTGTTTCATCACGTTTGCTGCGGCTTGAGTCGTGTAAAAACTGCCCTTGAGGTTCAAGTCCAACATCGCATCCAGGTCAGCAGGTTCGATTTTATTCCACTGTTTGAGAATTCCGGCGCCGGCTGCATTCACCAAGATATCAATCTGTCCGAAGTGACTTTCGGCTTTCTGCATCAGTCCCTCAACTTGCTGCGGGTCTGTAATATCAGTAGAAACCGCCAAAACTTCGGGTGTCGCTAATTCTTCGGCTAAATTCTGCAATTTTTGGCTGTCTCTAGCCACTAACACCAGTTTAACGCCCAATGGGGCTAACTTCTGGGCAAGGGCTGAACCAATTCCACCTGTGGCCCCAATAATCACCGCAACTTTGTCTCGCATCTCGTTACATTTCTTAAAACTCCCTTCTTAGTATAGTCACAACCGCCTGAGTCTGGGAAAGACAAAGGGTAGATTTATTCAAAATTCCTTAAAAATAGACTCAATCTGTCCCTCAAATTAACGACAATATTGATAATTTTGCCAGACATTCGCACAAAGAAGTGACTGTCCAATGTATAAGCCGGTGATTACATTAGAAGTATGAAAACAAATCCACAGGAAGTTTTTAAGATGCAAACCACAGATTTTTTCCCTAAAACGATTCAATCTCTGCCGATTTTGCGTCGGGGTAGTCAAGGGAAAATCGTTAAAAATTTACAAGAACGTTTGAAGATTTTTACCCCGAAGTTAGTGATTGATGGTATTTTTGGGGTTGCCACAGAAGCCGCAGTGAAACAATTTCAAAAAGAGAGTGGATTATGGGTTGATGGGATTGTTGGGCCGCAAACTTGGAATAGTTTATTGAAAGCCACTAGCGTTCCTTTTGAGGTTCTACAATCTTTACCGATTCTCAGTTTTGGACGGGTCGGAAATGATGTGATTCGGTTACAAAATCGTTTGAATAATTTTGAGATTAATATAGTTGTTGATGGTATTTTTGCCTCAACCACTGAAGCGGCTGTTAAGCAATTTCAACGCCGTTTTGGGCTGGCTGCTGATGGGATTGTTGGCCCTTTAACTTGGAATGCTTTGTTCCATGAATTTTTCTAATAGCTGCATTTTCTAAATGAATTAACCATTTTCCCTCTCAAATAGCCCTTTCTCTCCCTTTTATCTCTGATTTAGAGATGAAGGGGAATTTTTGTTTTAGATTAGATTATCATCACAACAACGGAAAACAATTAACTCAAATGTGGGTAGAAACCCAGTTTCTGGTTTGTACCGATTTTTTATGACTTGAGATAACCTTTATTTCAGGAGTACAGAAGTAGTGCAAGCGTCCTCGCTTGCTTGTATTCACAGAAGCTTATATTTGCAGCATTAAAAATAAATTAACTCAAATGAGTGACTACACAATCGGTTTTTAGTCAATTATATTAGAACTATAGAAACAAGTTCATCGGAGAATCAATCATGCAAGTAACAACAACTATTCTACGTCGGGGCAGCCAAGGACAAGCCGTTAAAAATATCCAAGCACAGCTTAATATTTTTGGGGCAAAATTAAAAGTAGATGGTATCTTTGGGGCTGCTACAGAAGCGGCTGTTAAGAAATTTCAATCAGAAATGGGATTAGCAGTTGATGGGATTGTTGGCCCGCAAACCATGAATGCTTTAGTGTATTCTGGCTGCTAATTTGTGGAGAATATTTGCAGGAGTTGCTTAAACGAGTGACTCCCCATTCCCTAAAAAGCAGATTAGATTAGATTTATTCCAGTCCACCAACCTTAGAGAGTATTAATCATGCAATCACTCAGTATTCATTCTGAAGCCGCTCATGCTTTACCGAAGTTACAATTAGGTAAAACTGGAGATGATGTCACCTATCTACAAAGTCGCCTGAATATTGTAGGTTCCAGTCTCAAAATAGATGGTATTTTTGGTTCTGGTACTGAAGCAGCAGTCAAGCAGTTTCAAAAGGAAAATAATTTAACAATTGATGGGATTGTTGGGCCAAAAACTTGGAGTATTTTATTACAAATGACAACTGCCCCTTTAGATAATCCAGATCGTTCTTTCCCGATTTTAAAGGCTGGAAATACGGGAGATAGCGTAAGAGACTTACAAACTCGCCTGAATAATATTGAAGCGAATTTAGTGATTGATGGTGTTTTTGGGGCGAAAACGGTAGCCGCAGTTAAGCAATTTCAAAGTAAGTTTGGATTAGTTGCGGATGGGATTGTTGGGCCGAAGACCTGGCGAGAAATTCTCAAGCAAGAGTTTTTATATATCGATTAAATAAACAGATTTTAAGTGCCTTTCTCCTTCTCCCTTTATTCTTCTTCGGAAGATGAAGGGAGATTTTCCGTTAATAAACAAACAGTTAAACCTCGTTCTGTTTGTTCTAAACTAAAGGAATTACACAATTCTATAAACTTGGGAAATTTGCCTCCCGGCTGGAACTGTTTAATCACTTGGGTAATCGCTTGACCGTATTTTTTATTGAAGTAACTGCCTAGTATTGACAGCGAAATACAAGGACTAGAAGTTTGTGCGGTGAGTTCTTTGACAATCTCAACGAGGGCTTTTTCTAGCTGCTGAACCGATTGAATCCGCCCTAAATCATTGGTAGAATTTTCGACAGGGGAGATTAACTTTTCTGGGATTGAACTGATTTCAAATAAGGTGACATAGGTTTGGGACTTGTCAGAGGGTTGATGCAGTACAAAGGTTTGAGGATTCTTAATAAAGATGTCTCTGGCTTTATATTCGGCATAATGGGCAGAAACCACTTGACTAATTGTGATTTGATAGGTATCTTTATATAAAGCCGAAAGTCGTGACAGTTTAATCCATTGACTCTGAATCCGCTTTTGTTCAGCTCGGATTAATTCTTGTAACTGGATAATAAATTGATCTAATGGCGGAATTTCAGGAGCGGAGATTAAAGCAAATTGTTGTGTTTCACCTGTGCGGTTATTGAACACGAGTATTTTATCTTTTTTCTTCTTAACTTGATATACCGTTAACCCATGACCTTGTAGCGTATTGCACAGATGAGTTAAGGCGCGATCAGACGAACAAACTAAAACTTCCTGAGCTGTGGGATAATAGACAAAAATAGAAGAACCGACCGTTGCCATTTTTAAATCAGCACTGTCTTTTCCCGGCGGAACATGAATCAGTTGATAGCCCCGTTGGTGAAATTCAATATCTTTTTTCCCCATACTCCGCCAATTCGCAAAAGCCACTTTAATTTGTAGGGGACAGGTGCAAATGGTTTCTAAAAACTTCTCGGTTTCGATATCAAGTTGTAGGTTTTCCACATCCAACAACAGAATACTAATTCCACTGTTGGAAAAGCTGCGTCCATTAAAATACAGAGGTTGAGGGTTAATTTCACTCGGATGCGGATAAGGAGTAAGCTTCGGGTTCGGATAAATCAGTTGTTCAAGTTGGGCGATCACAACCTCATACTGAGTCGATAGAATAAATTCCTCACTCAGCAAAAGCTTGAGATAGTCTTGAACTTTCGCCAATAATTTCTCAGGCGGCTTTACCTGACTCAACCCTTGTGAAATCTTCTTGAGAAAGATAGATTGGTAGTGGGGTTGATGCCAGGGAACAGTTTGGTAGCGAGGATTCAGCCATTGGGGATGCTGCTTCTGGAGGGAAACCAGAGTTCGGTAAAGAAAATGGCAAACCGTATCAACTACAGTAGAATCATTCGTCCCAAGTTGGCTATTTGGATGGGGCATGATCCTGCACGCACGATCAAGATATCTGATGCTATATTTAAGAGTAGCACGTTGGACGCAGGGAATGCGATCGCATTAGAAAACTCACCTGCTTTCAGGCTGAAAGATATCCAACAGGATTCGCCACAGCAAGCCCCCTGCAATTAATTCCAGCCCGACTAACCAAATTTGCCACTCCACCCAAAACGCCAGAAAAAAACAGGAGACTAACCCGATAACCGCTATCGGCTTTGGATAAAGTCGTTCTTCGGGCGGAATTTGCAGTGCCGCTAAATTGGTGATCGCATAGTAAATTAACACATTAAACGCACTAAACGACCAAGTGGTTTTGACATTGCCAATCAACACCAACAATCCAATAATCACCGCCACGACAATCACCGCAATGACTGGAGTCGTCCCAGAAGCGTTGAGTCGGGCTACTTGAGGGGGCATATCTCGCCGTCGCCCCATCGCCAATAACACCCGCGATAACCCCAAAATCAGATTCAGCAACACGCCCAACATCGCCGTTATCGCCCCGACTGCGACAATTTGACGAATTCCCGGTATACCAAACTGACTCGCCGCTACTTCCAACGGGGCTGCCTTCTGCGTCGCATCACTCAACCCCTCAACGCCAACGGCTGCCACTCCCACCACTGCCACCGCCAAATACAATAACATCGTGACAATCATCGTGACAACCATCGCTTTCGGAATGGTTTCGCGGGGTTCTCGTACTTCTTCGCCTAAGGTGGCGATACGTCCATAGCCCGTATAAGCAACAAACATTAATGCGGTGGCTTGGAGTAAAGCGGCGATGGGCTTTTCATCCGTAAAAAAAGGCGTTAAATTGTTAACGCCCGTCGGAGATAAGGCGATCGGTAAACCCGTGAGAATAAATAAAATCAAGGAAAATAACGTTAGAGAAACAATCCCTAAATTTGCGACATTAGAACGACGAATCCCATTTAAAACAATCACCGTTATCATGATCACTGCAATGAAAGCCGTCGGCACTAATAAACCCGAATTTAAACCCAAAGTATTCAGGAAATAACCCGCAAATCCTAACGCTGCTGTTGCCGCAGATGCACTTTTTGCCAACAAAAACAGCCAACCTGCGATAAAGCCTAAAGTCGGATTGAGATATTTGTAACCATATTCATAGGTTCCGCCACTCACCGCATGATTAGCCGCCAGTTGGGCGCTACTTAACCCATTACATAACGCCACAATTGCCCCAATTGCCACCGCTAAAATGACAGATGGCCCGGCAATTCCCGTTGCAATTCCAATACTGACAAATACCCCAGTGCCAATAATCGAACCTAACCCCATTAAGGTTGCACCAAAAACCCCTATTTCACGTTTGAGGGATGGCGTTTGATTAGACATTTAGCAATCTCTCCCCAAAACTTTCTATCATTATACAAGATCAAAATGAGTAAATTGTGTTATGATCTGGTTAACTGTTTTTATTTTTGAGAATCTTGGGATTGATTTTGAAAAAGATAAAAGCATCGCAGGATTTTAGCGCAAAACCCTTCATAATAGATTAAAGAGACTTCATCTTTAAGATCAAATCATGGCGAGAGATTTACGGGGATTCCTAAAACTGTTAGAAGAACGGGGACAATTACGACGCATTAACGCTTTAGTTGACCCTGACTTAGAAATTGCAGAAATTTCTAACCGAATGTTACAATCGGGTGGCCCGGGTTTACTGTTTGAGAACGTCAAAGGATCGCCTCATCCGGTCGCTATCAACCTGTTAGGAACTGAACAACGAGTGTGTTTGGCGATGAACAAGTCAAACCCCCAAGAATTAGAAGAATTGGGTAAAAAATTGGGAATGCTACAACAACCCAAACCCCCTAAAAAATTATCTCAAGCCGTTGATTTTGGTAAGGTTTTATTTGATGTCGTTAAAGCCAAACCCGGACGCAATTTCTTTCCCCCTTGTCAACAAGTTATCCTCGAAGGGGAAGACTTAGATTTAAACAAAATTCCCATGATTCGCCCCTATCCCAAAGATGCGGGTAAGATTATTACCTTGGGATTAGTGATAACAAAAGACTGCGAAACCGGAACTCCAAATGTTGGGGTTTATCGCTTACAATTGCAGTCTAAAACAACCATGACCGTTCATTGGTTATCGGTTCGCGGCGGGGCGAGACACCTGAGAAAAGCCGCAGAAAACGGCAAAAAATTAGAAATTGCGATCGCATTAGGCGTTGATCCGTTAATTATCATGGCGGCGGCTACACCCATTCCTGTTGATTTATCCGAATGGTTATTTGCGGGATTATATGGGGGTTCTGGCGTGCAATTGGCTAAGTGTAAAACCGTTGATTTAGAAGTTCCCGCCGACTCAGAATTTGTACTCGAAGGAACCATTACTCCCGGTGAAATGTTACCCGATGGACCCTTTGGAGATCATATGGGATATTACGGCGGTGTTGAAGATTCCCCGTTAATTCGATTTCACTGCATGACCCATCGCCAAGACCCAATTTATTTAACCACGTTTAGCGGTCGTCCGCCCAAAGAAGAAGCGATGATGGCGATCGCCTTAAACCGCATTTATACCCCGATTTTACGACAACAAGTATCGGAAATTGTTGACTTTTTCTTACCGATGGAAGCGTTAAGTTATAAAGCGGCAATTATTTCGATTGATAAGGCTTATCCGGGTCAAGCCAGACGGGCGGCGTTAGCCTTTTGGAGTGCATTACCTCAGTTTACTTATACCAAATTTGTGATTGTTGTCGATAAAAGCATTAATATTCGCGATCCGCGTCAAGTGGTGTGGGCAATTTCGTCTAAAGTTGATCCATCACGAGATGTATTTATTCTCCCCAATACGCCTTTTGATACGTTAGATTTTGCTAGCGAAAAAATTGGTTTAGGGGGACGAATGGGAATAGATGCAACCACAAAAATTCCTCCCGAAACCGATCACGAATGGGGCGAAGCATTGGAGTCTGATGTTGATGTGGCGGCGATGGTTTCTCAACGTTGGGTAGAATACGGGTTAAATGATTTGAATTTAACCGAAGTTGACCCGAATAAATTCGGCTACGATATCCAATAATTCAATTATTGTAGGGGCGCAAGGCTTGCGCCCTCTTGCTTGCGCCCTCTTGCGCCCTCCCTGCCCCTACGAAGGGAAAAATAGGGGAAAACTATTTCATCATTCCTAATCTCTCGGAAAAATGTTAGGTTGGGGGCTGTATGGGCGCAAACAAGAGCGCCCCTACGAAGGGAAAAATAGGGGAGAACTATTCCATTAAACTAAACAAATATGAATCAATATCATTCCCAACATCATCGCCGTTCCATTCGTCTTAAAGGGTATGATTATTCTCAAACGGGATTTTATTTTATCACCTTATGTAGTCGCGATCGCCAATGTTGGTTCGGCGAAATAAAAAATGGGAAAATGTACCTGAATTCTATTGGTTCTATTGTGGCTAAAGAATGGTTAAAATCTGCCGAAATCCGAGAAGAAATTGAATTGGATGAATGGATTGTTATGCCGAATCATTTTCACGCGATTGTGATTATTAAAACAGAAATTAAGAACGGTTTCGGCGAACAGTTTGAAAACAATCCGGGCGCAAGAAAACCCCGTTCTTTGTCTACATTAATTTCGGGTTTTAAAGCAGTCGTGACAAAACGAATTAATGAAATTCGTCAAGTTTCAGGCGTTTCTATTTGGCAGCGTAACTATTATGAACATATTATTCGAGATGAATTATCGTTGTATAATATCCGAAAATATATCGTTGAAAATCCATTATCTTGGTCTGAAGATCCAGAAAACCCTCAAAAATATTCCCATTATCAAACGATTGACTTGAATTTGCCCTTTTAATAACTATCTATTTAACGTTTTCCACAAACTTGCGCCCTCAATCCCCAATATCCCTAAAATACGGGGAAATTCTTAGGAAAACTGCCAACCCAAAGCGATCAGCAGTTTCGGATTACTCCATTTACTTGTAGAATCCCGAATCGATAGACTGCAAACGCCTTGATTTTGCTCCCGATTTTTGGCAAAACCGCTAAAATACTCTACTATCAGCCATCGGAGAGAGGAGATTAACCCGATAGGCAGATACCAGTCCTGGCAAAACCTGTGTTATAAGTATTTATATTTCTTAACTTTTGTTTACCAAATGCTTATATCTTCGACGGGGCTAGCCGAAATCAAAGCCAATATCAAGAAAAATATATTTTTCGGTAACAAGCCAACCCCGCAACTGATGGCAATCTTACTCGTATACTTCGTTCAAGGCATTCTGGGACTCGCACGACTCGCCGTTAGCTTCTTTCTCAAAGATGATTTAGGAATGACACCTGCGGAAGTCTCAGCGATGTTGGGAATCATTGCTTTACCTTGGGTGATCAAACCTGTATTTGGCTTCATCTCCGACGGTTTACCGATTTTGGGCTATCGTCGCCGACCCTATCTAATCTTATCAGGTTTTCTCGGTGCGATCGCCTGGATTGCTCTAGCAACCGTAGTTAATAGTCCCCTCGCAGCCACTTTAGTCATTACCCTCAGTTCCCTCTCTGTCGCCATCAGTGATGTGATTGTAGACTCATTAGTTGTTGAAAGGGCGCGTCAAGAATCTCTGAGTGATGTGGGTTCGCTACAATCTTTGTGTTGGGGAACTTCGGCTTTAGGGGGATTAATTACCGCCTATTTAAGTGGTTTTCTCTTAGAAATTTTTAGCGTACAAACAATATTTCTGATTACCGCAAGTTTCCCTTTAATTGTTTGCGGTGTGGCTTGGTTAATTACAGAAGAAAAAGTGAATGGCGATCGCTCTAATTTAGAGACTGTTAAACAACAATTGAGTCAACTCCGTCAAGCCGTAACCCAAAAAACAATTTGGCTTCCGATGGCGTTTGTATTCATCTGGCAAGCCACTCCAACGGCGGATTCTGCCTTCTTTTATTTCACCACAAACGAACTGGGATTTCAACCCGAATTTTTAGGGCGAGTTCGCCTCGTCACCAGTATTGCTTCTTTGTTAGGCGTTTTCCTGTTTCAACGCTTTTTTAAAACCGTTCCCTTTCGGAAAATATTCGCTTGGTCTACCATTTTATCATCACTTCTCGGGATGACAACCCTGTTGCTAGTGACTCATGCGAACCGTGCTTTAGGAATAGATGATTATTGGTTTAGTTTGGGCGATAGTCTGATTTTAACCGTCATCGGACAAATCGCCTATATGCCTGTTTTAGTGTTAGCAGCGCGTTTGTGTCCGCCAGGAGTGGAAGCAACATTATTTGCCTTATTAATGTCGGTTTCCAATTTAGCCGGACTCCTCTCCTATGAATCTGGCGCATTATTAACGCATCTGTTTGGAGTCACCGAAAATCAATTTGACAACCTTTGGTTACTGGTAATTCTGACAAATCTTTCTACACTTCTTCCCCTGCCTTTTATTAACTGGTTGCCCCATGTTAACGCCCAAAATGAGGGAGAAGATTCTCATCCCCAAACGCCCATTTCTGCAAAAATAGGACATCACCATGTTCCCGATTATGTCCCCGAATATGAAGGAATTGGAATTCGAGATTAGGGTAAAATCCAAGAACGTCTGAGTCAATTTTTGTCTGAACCTCTATTCAACCTCTCACAGTCGCCCAAGGAACAATGACCAACCTAGAAACGCCAAAACCTGTTGTTAAAAAAGGATTATCTTACAACACCAAAGACTGGCAAAAAGGCTATCAATCTCAACCCAATGAATACGACTATCCCATAGAAGATATTGAAGGAGAAATTCCGCCTGAATTAGCAGGAACCCTGTATCGAAATGGCCCCGGTTTATTAGATATTAACGGTTATCCCCTGCGTCATCCGTTTGACGGAGATGGCATGATTTCAGCCATTACATTTTCTCAGGGTCGCGCCCATTATCGTAACCGTTATGTGCGGACTCAGGCCTATGTTGAAGAACAAAAAGCAGGAAAACCCCTCTATCGGGGTGTATTTGGAACTCAGAAACCGGGCGGTTTGTTGGCGAATGCCTTTGATTTTCGGTTAAAAAATATTGCCAATACTCAAGTGATTTATTGGGGCGGTAAATTGTTAGCCTTGTGGGAAGCTGCCGAACCTTATGAACTCCATCCCCAAACTTTAGAAACCATTGGACTTGATAACCTCAATGGCATTTTACAACCGGGTGATGCGTTTTCCGCTCATCCTTGTATTGATCCTCATTGTGAGTTTGATGGCGGTGAACCTTGTTTAGTTAACTTCTCGATTAAACCCGGATTATCCACTACAATTACAATCTACGAACTCAATCCCCAAGGCAAACTTTTACGCAAACACGCCCATTCAGTACCGGGATTTGCCTTTATTCACGATTTCGCCATTACTCCAAATTACTGTATTTTATTTCAAAATCCCGTTCGTTTTAATCCTCTACCTTTTCTGTTTGGGTTTTGTGGGGCGGGAGAATGTGTTGAATTTCAACCGAAACAACCGACAAGGATTTTAGTGATTCCTCGAAATCAAAAACAACAACCCGGAATTAGGTGTTTTGAAACTCAGTCTGGGTTTGTTTTCCATCACGCCAATGCCTATGAAAAAGAGGATGAAATTTGTGTTGATTCTATTTGTTATCAATCGCTTCCGGGTGTAGATCCGCAAGCTGATTTCCAAGAGACTGATTTTACCACCCTCGCGCCGGGGCAATTGTGGCATTTTGATATTAATCTAAAAACAGGTAAAGTCGAACGTCAACAAATCGACAGTCGTTGTTGTGAATTTCCCAGCTTACATCCCGAATGGGTGGGGCGTGCTTATCGTTATGTTTATATCGGCGCCGCCCATGACGCGGAAGGAAATGCACCCCTACAAGCGGTTCTCAAGCTAGACTTACAGACAGGTGAACGTCAACTCTGGAGTGCAGCCCCTCACGGCTTTTCCGGTGAACCTGTGTTTGTTCCTCATCCCAACGGTGTGAATGAAGATGATGGCTGGCTGTTGACATTAGTCTATGATGCGTGTTATCATAGATCTGATATAGTGATTTTAGATGCAAAAGATATTAATCAGCCCGTTGCTAAACTGCATCTCAAACATCACATTCCCTACGGTTTACACGGGACGTTTGCTGAGATTTAAAGATTAAAGTTGTCTTCGCTGCATTAGATTCCATGCCTTTTCCTCAAGGGGAGGGTGTGGAATTGGTGTGATCAAGCAGTCGAAACCGGGTTTGTGATCCAGGTGCAAGATCTCAGTTCAAATCGATCTGGCCTAATCTGATCCAGTAATGCTACTGTGGAGTCAAACTCCTAGCTGGGATTAACTCAGGTTGGTCTAGGCAAGATTCTGGGGAAACCTCTACTCATCTACTCTTATTCAGCGATGCCTCAAGAAGCGTCTACAGTGGAAATCCGGTTTAGTATCGTCATCACCACTTACAATCGCTTGAATTTGTTAAAACGGGCGATTGACTCAGCTTTAAAGCAAACGATACCCTGTGAGGTGGTGGTTGCAGATGATTGTTCCTCCGATGGGACTGAAGAATATGTCAAGGGTTTGTGTCAATCTCAGCCGCAACACAGCGATCGCCGTTTAATTTACCATCGTAATCATAGCAATAGTGGTCACTGCAAAACCATGAATTTAGGCGTAAGTGTGGCATCGGGAGAGTGGATCAAGCCTCTTGATGATGATGATTATCTTGCACCCAATTGTTTAGAAGAAATTCGGCAAGCGATCGCCATTCATCAAACGACAATTACACCAGAAACTCACTCGAAAGCGGTTATTTGTTCTTGCCAAGCTGCACAGATTGACCCCAATGGACGAGAACTCAGTCGAACTCGAATTGTTGGCCCCGGAAAAGCATTTTATATTCCTCAAGAAGACATTCATTATGGAATGTTAGTGGAACAAGTTCCCTTTGGGACTCCTGTACAAGTGGCTTATCAGCGAGATGCGTTTATTAAGTCGGGGGGTTGGGATTCCAGTGTAGATTTGAATTGTGATGATATTGATTCTTGGATTAAAATAGCTCAGTTTGGTGATGCTATTTTTATTAATCGTTGTCTAGGTTTCCGAACGATTTGGTCGGGAGCTTATAGTCAAAAGCTGACCCCAGAAAAGCGACTAAAAATGAATATTTTAATGAAAGAGAAAATTTATCATCTGGTTCATCAAAAGCATCATCATCGGCTTCCTGAACTTGATCAGATTCGCAATTATTTAAGATTACATTGGGGATTAGTTGCCTTGAAAACTGCGAAAATTAATCCGGCGTTGAAGATGGTTTCTTCTGCTATTTTATCACCGAAAGCTTGGAAAATGCTGTTGTTATCAATAGCAACTCGTCAGCAGTCTAAACTCTCGGGATTAGCTTCTGAATTAAAAAGTCATTCTTCCTCAGTCAATCCAGATTTAGAAGCAGAGATTTCTGATTCTCAGCAACTAAAAACCTATCTTAAACTTCAGGGGGGTTTAAAGGCAGTTCAACGAGGAAAAATCAATAAAGCCTCAAAATTTTTATTTCCCTCCCTATTGTCTCCTAGCAATTTAAAGCTATTTATGAATCTTTTGATTTTAGAAAATAATAAAGAGATTATTACCATTCAGAAAAATATTTTAATTCAGTAAAACAACAGATTAACATTCAAAAATGTGGAAAACTGCCAAAACTTTACTTACAACTTACTATGCCTATATGTTAGAGTATCGGGCAGAACTTTTTTTATGGGCATTGTCAGGTTCATTGCCTTTTATAGTCATGGGAATCTGGATAAAAGCCGCTCAATCTCAAGAACTCGCCCTAGAACCAGTTGAATTTGCCCGTTATTTTCTAGCGGCTTTTATTGTTCGACAATCTAACGTGGTTTGGGTGATTTGGGAATTTGAGCAAGAAGTCGTCCAAGGAAAATTATCACCGCGATTATTACAACCGATTGATCCCGTTTGGCATCATTTTATCTCTCACATCGCCGAACGATTTGCTCGATTTCCGTTTATTATAGGATTGATATTGCTGTTTTTTAGCCTTTATCCTCAAGCGTTTTGGATACCTAATTTTACCACAATTTTAACCTTTATTTTAATACTTTTAGTTGCTTTTTGCTTGCGGTTTGTGATTCAATATACCTTAGCCCTAACTACCTTCTGGATAGAACGGGCATCCGCCTTAGAAAATATTTGGCTTCTTCCCTATTCCTTTTTGTCTGGAATCATCGCCCCCCTAGAAATGTTTCCGCCAACCCTGCGAGAAATTATTCTCTGGACACCGTTTCCTTACTTAGTCCATTTTCCCGCGTCAGTATTAGTCGGAACAACAACCGATATTGGGCGAGGATTATTAGTCATGTTAGGTTGGGGTATTGTAATGTTTGGATTGAACCGTTGGTTATGGCGAAAAGGACTGCGACAATATTCAGGAATGGGGGCTTAATAACGGAGAGTCAATTCTATTCAACGTCAACGATTCACCTCAAATTCTACAGACAATCGCTATATTAGAATTATCCCTCAAACAAACAAGATCTCCAACAAGCCTTAATTTTTCCATTGTCCAAAACCACCTACGCGGAACACCAAAACGATGATAGCCCTTTCTGACCATTATCCCCTAACTCCAGAACAATACCTGGAACTCGAAACTCAAAGCCCTGTCAAACACGAATATATTGATGGCGAAATCTACGCAATGGCAGGAACAACCGACACCCATAACACAATTGCAGGAAACCTGTTTACTCTCATTCGCAGCCACCTACGCGGAACAAACTGCCGTGTTTATTTTGCCGATATTAAAGCCCGTCTCGAACAATGCAACTGCTTTTATTATCCCGATATTCTCGTAACTTGTGACCCCCAAGACCAAGAAACTGCTACCTATAAACGCTTTCCTAAACTAATTATTGAAGTGCTTTCTGCAAGTACCGAAGCCTTTGATAGAGGAGACAAATTCAACGACTACCAAACTTTAGACAGTCTGGAAGAATATGTTTTAGTAAACACTAAACATCAACGAGTTGAAATTTTCCTACGCAACGAACAAGGGGGATGGATTTTTAAAACCTATACTCCTAGCGAAGCCACTTTTCCTCTGCAAAGTTTAAATTTAACGGTATCTTTAACTGACCTCTATGAAGATGTCACCCTTGAGAAAGAATCAACAGCAACTGCTGAACCCTGAATCTGTTTGAGAATCGAGAAATGCTGTTAGGAAACAGGAGACAGGGAATAGACAATCTTGCATTCATGCAAAAGGGAAATAACTGTTATAGCACTACGCATAACGGTTAGGACATTGGTAAATGCTGAAAATATTTTCTGCTGGCACTTTTGCCCTTCGGGTTCAGCAGTTGCTCCTTGATGGAAACCACCAAGATCGCACTGCTTCACCTCTTGCCTGTTGCCTTTTGCCTAGCGCGTAGCGCTATAACTGGTAGGAGTAATTTATGAATTACCCCTACAAGACTGATCACTGTAAAAACTCCCTATCAATCATCTATAGCCAACATTTAAGGATTTTAGATAACCTTATTCAACGTCGAGAATCAACTCATAATTAATCGGATCTTTTGAATCAGAAACTACGACAATTTCATAATAACCTGTATCATCTAACTGTCCTGACCAACTCTGAAGTCTCGCATCTTCCAGTATTGTTTTAGCTTTTTTGCGGCGACTCGGAGTATAGACAGAAAGAAAAGTAGATTTCTGTGGCACGTTTAATTTTATCCGTAAATTTTGCTTCCGTTTTAGCCAAGCAATATAGACTTTTCCCTCACCCGGTTGTAAGACTCCTTGTATCAGTTTATTGCTGGCATTATCATCAAACTGAACCTCTTTTAGATTCTGCCCTTGCTGTAACAACTTTAATTGATCCGCACTTAAGGCTTGCCAAACCTGACCAATAGGCAAATCCAGTAAATTTTGACCACGAGGTTGTTCAGAAAATAAATAGAAAAATCGAGCATCCGATAAATCTTCTAAGGCACGACTACTTAAATTTAACGCATCGGCATCCCTCTTCCACTGTTCAAGATCAGCGACGGTGTACTGTCCTAATTTACGGCGAGATTCATCACTAATTACAGCGAGTCGATTTAACACATCATAAGCCGTTTTATCCCATCGTTTTCGCCAGGAAGCATCAGCAGAATCAGACGTTAACGTTCGGCCCCTTTGAGTGGGATAACGATGATAAAATTCCTCATTCACCAGTTCAATCAAATATTGATAATCGACACCTAACTCTTGACGGCGATTTTGGATAAACTCCTGACGTTGCAGTTCACCCATCGCTGTAAATTTGCTATCCTCTGATTTGGGGAGGCGATTCATCCAGTAAGAACCACTCATCCAACCGATTCCCCCCATAACCACCATAGAAACCGAGACTAACAGTACCGTTCTCCAAGTTGAAGATAAATTCCAGGGAAGTTTCAGCCATTGATATTGGGTTTTTTGGAGAACTGTGTTTGGAGTCGCAGCAACAGGGGTAGGAATTGGCATTTCTACGGGCGGAGGCTGGGTTAACACCACAGGCAAATGATCGATCTCGGGCGGGGTTTGTGTGGGAATATGAGGGAGTACAACTGGGGTATCGTTGAGCGCTTGTAGGACTTGCGAGGCGCTTTGATAGCGATCCTCGGGTTTGTACGCCAACATTTTATCCAAAATTGCGGCTAACTTCGGATTGACGGTTGCTTGCGATCGCCAATTCCAGGTGAGATGATAACTATCAATCAGATGCTGGGGTTCTTTTCCCGTCAACATAACCACCACCGTCGCCGCCAAGCCATACAAATCACTGTGAGGAGAAGCAATTCCCATCTGCATTTGTTCTTCGGGAGCATAACCCAGTTTTCCCAAACGAGTCGCAGGACTGGGCGGAAGCTGACGAACACCCAATTCCGAATCAACCTTGGCTTTAATCTGTTTTACACCTCCAAAATCAATCAAAACCGGTAATCCATCAGCTTGACGTCGAATCACATTATCGGGAGAGATATCGCGATGAATCACCCCATGAGAGTGAATGTATTGCAGCACAGGTAATAGCTGCAACATAACTTGTGTGACTTCCAGTTCACTGAAGCGAGTTCCCTGGCTTTTGTATTGGGTGATTAATTCTCGATAGGTTGAACCCTTGACATAATCTTGAACGACAAACAAATAACCCTTGCCATCAATTTTCTCACGGAACAGTTCTCGAAAACAAGGAATTTGCGGATGTTTGAGTTGATAGAGAATTTGGGCTTCTCGTTCAAAGAGTTCTTGAGACTTTTGCAAGCCATAACTTCCTTGAACTTGCGGGGCGAATTCCTTTAACACACACAGTTCGTTAAACCGATACTGATCTTCTGCTAAGTAGGTGCGTCCAAAACCACCATGCCCCAATTGGCGCATAATGTGATAATGATTTCGCAGGATCATGCCCGGATAAATGGAGGTACTCATGGATTTGAGGGATTAAACTCAGGGTTCAAGTTGAGTCGGGTGTAGTAAATTTTAGATTAGCAGTCGATCTGAGAATCCGATTCAATAGGCTCCCATGCCCAATTTACATTAGAGACAGTGATCATCACGGGTATAGCCATCTTGATCAGATCAAGACCAGGGACAACAATTAAAGTTGATCAAGAGGGTTCACTGGTATTTTAAGCCTTATCAGCCCTTTTGCGAGACCGTCGCAGGGTCAACCCAGGAACTTTGAGAGATTTACATGATTTTTACAACTCTCCCTATTGGATTTTACACAAGGCTCTGGTTTTCTGGGGTTTAGGCTATCTATATTGGGACAATACGAACTCAAACCCCTTATTGATCTGATTTGGGGGTGTTGCTTGTATTAATCCAATGTTAAGAACTTGAAAAACCCAATGACAAAAACGCCACGCATTGCTTCTGCTGCGGCTATTATCGGGACTTTAGCGTTTCCCGGTGTGAATGCTTTACCCAGTCAAGCTGCTTTATTAGTGGGGAATACAGAAGGAAATAATATTCTCCTGTTTGTTGACATCCTCCCTCGCCGGAGACGAGGGATTCCCAAACATCGCTATTTGGGTTTCTGCTTCTTAGCACCTGGCTTAACAGATTTACTCTGTTCGGCTCTTATGGTCGCTCCACAGATTGACACTGCGAGTCCCGCAGCCAAAATATTTATACTTGCATTGATATCCCTGTCGTGGTGAGAATTGCATTTAGGGCAATCCCATTCTCGGATATTCAACGGCATTCTTTCTGCAATGTATCCACAGTTGGAACATCGTTTTGAACTAGGAAACCATCGATCTATTTTGATCAACTCTCGTCCATACCACGAGGCTTTATAAGTAAGTTGTCGGACAAGTTCTCCCCAGTTAGCATCACTAATTGCTCTAGCTAATTTGTGATTCTTGACCATGTTCTTTACCGCCAAGTCCTCAACCACTATCGTTTGATTTTCACGAATGAGTTGAGTGGTTAACTTGTGAGTATGGTCACGCCTACAATCAGCAATTTTAGCTTGAATTTTAGCAACTTTAACTCGGGCTTTCTCTCTGTTTTTTGAGCCTTTAATTTTTCGGCTTAAAGACTTTTGAGCAAGTCGGAGTTTTTTGTGTAGTTTATTAAAGTGTTTGGGGTTGGAAACTTTAACCCCGTCAGAAGTGGTGAACAGACTGGTAATTCCCAGATCTATTCCCACTTTTTTATCGATGGGCCTGAGCTTCTGGTCTGTTGGGTCGTTGATCCTCAAAGAAACAAACCATCTTCCGCTCGGATCTAATTTAACCGTTATGGTAGACGGGCTACAACCAGTAGGAAGTTGACGACTCCACCGGATAGGTAAGGGTTCAAAGCATTTAGCCAAATAGACTTGACCTTCTTTGAATTTGAAGGCTGACTTGGTAAACTCAGCACTGCCTCCGTTACGTTTCTTTTTGAAGTTTGGGTATTTTGCTCGACCCGCAAAGAAGTTGGTAAATGCAGTTTGTAGATGCCTTAAACCTTGCTGAAGTGGAACACAACTGACCTCATTCAAAAAGTCTAATTCCTTCTCTTTTTTCCACTCCGTCAGCATTGAAGATGTTTGAGAATAGCCCACTCGTTCCTTTTGTTCGTACCACGCTTGAGTTCGCGCCGCCAGTGCCAAGTTGTACACCAGTCTTACGCACCCCAATGTTCTCCTCAACAGACTTTCCTGTTCGGGAGTTGGATAGAATCGGTAACGGCAGGCTTTTTCTGTCATGCGTCACATCTTAGCATATAGTATGTGAAAGCTGCAATTAAAGAGGCGTTTCCTCCCCTCGGCATAGCCGAGGGTCTCCACGCCAAATTCAGATGACTTGAATTTTGGCCCTGATGGCAACCTCTATGTGACCACTCAGGGGAGTATTGCCACCAATGGTCAAGCTGACTTTAGTGCTGGTCTTCCCAGTCAGGTGTTGCGTTTTGATCTTGCCACAAAAACCTCGACGGTATTTGCTGAACCGACGCCCTCACCCGATAGTTTTGGCTTTGTCAGTTTATTGGGGTTAGCGTTGGGGTTTGAGGGAGATTTATGGGTCAGTGATTTTGCCAATGATATTCGCCGCTACGATCTAGAAACGGGTGATTTAGTGAGTGTTTTATCTACAAACTACACGGGAACAATTCCAAGTAATAATTTTATTGGGAATTTAACTTTTGACCCTAATAACATCCTTTATGCAGTCGGTTTTGATTTTACAAATGGTAATGTTGGAGCGATTCTGCGCTACGATGGCATTACGGTCGAACCGTTGCCTTCTGTCGGAAATACCAGTGCAGTTTTTGTTGCGCCGAATGACAAGTTACTCCGTCCTATTGGGATCACTTTTACCACACAGATTCCTCTGAAAACAGTGCCGGAACCCGTTTCTGTGTTAAGTTTGCTAGCAATTGGAGTTTGGGGAATTCAGACTAAATTCCGTCGATAATCCTTTTTTGATCTTGAATAAATTCGGCAACAGATTAGCCCTCGGCAAACGCCGGGGGTTTATTTTATAGACAGCAAATTTGTAGATATAAAAATAAATCTTAATGACGGCTAAAATTTACATATTTAAATAGTAAAAATTAGTTATTAAAAATATAAGTTAACTCCAAAATAAAATGATTTAATTTTTAGGGGTTATCAAGATTATGGGGAAGAGAAAAAATTAAAAAACACTAATGATTATATGTTTTGTTATAGCCAGAACAAAAAAGAGATTCATTGAAAAATGTTAGAAAAGTTAGATTTACAATTCTTAATATATCTTTTGATTAGACTCAAAATCTGGTAAATTAGAAGGATGGATTTTGTGCTTTTCAATCGTCAACCCTGTTTTCAGCTAGCTGAGATTGTATGTTCTAAGGCTTTTTTCGTTATTTTTCAAACAAAACAAATCAGTTATATGTACTTAAATTTGCATAATTTGGGATATTTAATCCGGGTTTAATCAAAATAAATTTGTATTTTTTCAAATTACCAAAACCCATTAATCTTGAAAATTACCCCGCAAAAAAAGTTTGATTTATATGAAAATACATCCCCGAAATTTTAAATCAATAAAAAGAGAAAAATCCCATCGATATCACGTCCAGAAATTCACCTCAAACTTGAGACGAGACTCACTTAAACAAGAACTGCAACAGTTAAAAGCTTTGCATCAGCATATTTTTAGTAATATTTCTGATGTTGTTGTAATTACCGATCAGGCTGGAGAGTTTATTTATATTAGCCCAAACGTTAATATTTTGTTTGGCTATAGCCTGCCCGAAGTCCAAAACATGGGAAATTTGAGTCAACTGTTCGCACAGATAGGGCTGAATGAGAGTTTATTAAAGACAACCGAAGAACAAAGTAATATCGAATCTCCAGTTACCGATAAAGACGGTAAAAAACGCAGAATTTTAGTCAAAATTAAGTGGTTATATTTCGATAAAACAACAATATTGTATAATTTTTCTGAGATTACCGAACAGAAAAACATCCAAAGCGATGATCAATTACAACAGTCTCAACAAGTCTATCAGTCGTTAGTTGATTCTCTCAACGGCTTAGTTTGGGAGTTTGACTTGTCTACTCAAAAAATATCTTTTGTCAGTCAAAAAGCCGAACAAATTTTAGGATATCCCATCGAATTTTGGTTGAGTGAAGCTAATTTCTGGAACAATCATATTCATCCCGAAGATCGTCAACGGGTACTTGACTCTAAGTATCAAATGGTAGAGTCTTTACAGGATAGCCAAATCGAGTATCGGATGATAGCCGCAGATGGACGTATTGTATGGGTACAAGATATTGCGAGTATTGTAATTGAAAACGGTCAAGCTATCAAACTTCGCGGCGTTATGGTTGATATTAGTGAACGTCAAGCCGCTTTAAAAGAACACAAACAAGTAGAAATTACATTACAACAAACTATCGAACGAGAGAAACTTTTAGCCGCCACCGCTCAACGGATTCGTCAATCTCTTGATTTAGATAAAATTCTCAATACAACTGTAATGGAAGTTCGACAACTTTTGCAAGCAGATCGAACGGTTATTTTTCGTTTTGAACCAGACTGGAGTGGGGTTGTGATCGTCGAGTCGGTAATCACGCCGGAATTATCAATTTTAGACACAAATATCTACGATCCCTGTTTTTCAAAAACTTATATTGAACAGTACCAACAAGGTCGAATTAGAGCGATAGAAGATATTTTAAAAGCAAATCTGACTGACTGTTATATCAATTTATTATCTCAGTTTCAGGTGAGGTCAAATTTAGTCGTTCCGATTTTGCAAGGGGAAAAATTATGGGGGTTATTAATTGCTCATCAATGCGATCAACCGAGACAATGGCAACCCCATGAAACCGAATTGCTGGAACAACTCGCTACTCAAGTTGGAATTGCGATCGGACAAAGCCAACTTTATCAACAAACTCAACGTCAAGCTCAACGAGAACAAGCTCTTAATCAAGTCATTCAAGCCATTCGTACCTCTTTAAATTTAGAAAAAATCTTCTCAACTGCCACCGAAGAAGTCTGTAAATTACTGCAAGTTGAACGAACCATTATTGCTCGATATTTAGCTGATCAAAAGCTGTGGCGAAATGTCGCTGACTACCATCTTTCTCCCGATGCTCCAAGTGCTTTTGGGTTAGAATTTTCCGCTCAAGAGAATGAAATGACCACGAGACTAAAGCAGCTAAAGGTGTTTAGAATTGATAATGCTAAGTATTATCCAGAAGCGTTTAATCAAGACTATGCTGACTCTTTTCCGGGAACTTGGTTGATGATACCGTTACACTTTGATTCGGTATTATGGGGCAGTTTAAGCTTGGTGAGAAACGATCATCATACCTCTTGGGAAACCTGGGAAATTGAATTAGCGAGTGCTGTTGCAGATCAATTAGCAATTGCCATTAAACAATCGGAACTTTATCAGCAACTCGAACAATTAGCAATCCTCGATGGATTGACACAAATTGCTAACCGTCGATATTTTGATCAATATTTAGATCAGGAGTGGAAACGAGCGCAACGAGAACAACATTCTTTATCATTACTGTTACTAGATGTCGATCATTTTAAACTTTATAACGACACCTACGGACATCAAGCTGGAGATTATTGTTTGCAACAAGTCGCGAAAACAATTCAGCAAAGCCTCAAACGTTCTAGCGATTTAGTTGCTCGTTATGGCGGCGAAGAATTTGTTGTGCTTTTACCCAATACGAATGCTGAAGGTGCAATTCAAGTCGCTCAAGAAATTCACGAAGCTGTTCAAAAACTAGCGATAGAACATTCTCGATCTTCGGTGAGTCAGTTTGTCACGATGAGTATTGGAATTTCCACCACAATTCCTACCCTATCTAATCGCTTTGAAGCCCTAGTTAGTCGAGCAGATAAAGCACTTTATGAAGCCAAACAGCAACGTAATACTTACTGCTTAAGTTATTTAGTTTCGTAATGTTATATCATGTTCGGATAATTAGTGATAAAAAACTTTCTCATAATCTCTTGGTGCGCGTTCCCTAGCGCCCGCAGGTGGCGCGGGGTCGCACCGCTCCTCCTCTTTCTTCTTCTTGATTTCCTCGGTGACTCGGTGACTCCTCCTCCTCTTTCTTCTTCTTGATTTCCTCCTGACTCCTGACTCGGTGACTCCTGACTCCTCTGTCGTTTATTTATAGGGGTTAAATAAATCCCCAGTCACTTTTGTGCAACCAGGGATTGAATATTATTTGTACTAAAAATTAAACTTCCTTCGATCTTTTTGAGTTTGAATCAGTTGTTGTTCTAGACTGTCCCAATCTTCTTGTTCGATCAGGTGAATCAATCCATCTAGACTACTCCGATAAGCTTGAAGCGATCGCAATAAAGCCGTTCGATTATACCGCGCCATCATCACCCCCAACTCCGGATTTCCACCCCCCACACGACTGGTATCCCGAAAGCCGGAACTCGCTAATTGTTGGGCCAGTTGTTGAACGTTGACATCTTCTTCTGCGGTTAAAGCCGCAATTAAACTCGCACTGACAGTAACAGGTAAATGAGAAATCCAAGCCACCGCTTGATCATGATCTTGGGGTGAACATTGATAGACTTTTGCTTGTAATAAATGAGCAATTTGAGTCACAATTTCCAAGTCATAATTTGATGTCGTTTCCGTCGGCGTGATCACATAGGGGTTCCCCAAAAATAAATTTTTTTGAGCAGCTTCTATGCCACTTTCAGCCGTTCCCGCCATTGGATGTCCGCCCACAAAATGGGGCCAAAGTTTAGAAAGAGTTTCAACGATGGGCTGCTTAACCGAACCGACATCTGTTACAATAGTGGTCGGTTTAAGATAGGGAATTAACTGTTCAAGTGTGGAAGCGATCGCCGCAATCGGCGTACAAATAAACACAACATCAGCACGAGCCATCAAAGACAAATCGACACTCGCCTCATCGACAACACCCATCGCGATTGCCTTTTCACAAGTGCTAGAATGACGACTCACGCCTAAAACCCGATACGCTTGCCCGTGTGAGGGATAATTGTCAGCCTGCAATTGTATCAATTTGGGTTGAATCGAACATAAATCCAACCCCATTGAACCGCCAATTAAACCCAAGCCAACAATGCCAATATTCATTTGAGACTGTACAGATTTCATCAAGATTTATAGTCTTTAATTTAACTCATATTTCAACTCAATTATCAAGAATAATCCTGAATTGTAGTCTCCCCGTAGGCAGTCAAATTTTTTTGATATAATAGATACTTGATGACAACCTGTTTTTTACTCGGAAAACTTTCAGGCATGAATGCCGAAGAACTGATTCAAAGCTATCAATCCGGGGCAAGAGATTTTAGTGCGATCCTGCTTTGTGAAGCCAATCTCAGTCGTGCTGTTCTCTCGGGAGCCAACTTCTCTCAAGCCGTCCTCAGCATTACCAATCTCAGCGGCGCTAATCTCTCTGAGGCCAACCTCTCAAGAGCCAAACTCAACGTCGCCAAATTAAGCGGAGCCAACCTTTCCCAAGCCAATCTCAATGGCGCAGTCCTGAATGTTGCCAATCTGATTCGAGCAGATCTCAGTCACGCCACCCTGATCAATGCCTCTTTGATCCGTTCAGAGTTGATCCGCGCCGATCTCAGTTACGCCATTTTAACCGCAGCAAACCTCAGTGAAGCCGATCTGCGCGAAGCCACCCTGCGACAAGTTGATCTGCGACAGGCAAACCTCAACAACGCCAATCTGCGAGATGCCGTTTTGATCGCCAGCAACTTAGAAGGAACCAGCCTCCACGCCGCCGATCTCAGTCGAGCCGACTTGCGTGGCGCCAATCTCGTCAACGCCGAACTCCGCCAGGTGAACCTCAGCCAAGCCAATTTAAGCGGAGCCAACCTCAAAGGCGCGAATTTGCGTTGGGCAGACTTAAACGGAGCCGATCTGCGGGGTGCCAACCTAGAACAAGCGCGACTCAGTGGAGCAAGTTTATATGGAGCCGATCTCAGCCATGCCAGCTTACTCTATACCAACTTAATTCATGCCGATCTCACCCAAGCCAACCTCACCGGAGCAGACTGGACAGGAGCCGATCTCACCGGAGCCGCCCTTACAGGCGCAAAACTCTACGACGTCTCTCGATTTGAAGTCAAAGCCGACGAGATCACCTGTGATTGGGTAGACGTCAGTCCCAACGGCGACGGAAGTCAAGTTCTTCGGTTTAGCGCTCAAGAAGCCTACCAATTTTTTAACGCCACTTCCCCAATGGTAGAAATTAGCATAGATGCGGCGCTCGATGCGGATACTCACTGCGCCCTAGCAGATGCTTATCGCTACATTTTCCGCCATAGCCCAATGATCAATCGCCCTCCTAGTATAGAGGTGAGTTCGAGGCGAACAACTTTATCGTTTAGGATAGAAAGGGACGAACAACTATTCCCCACCGCTTATGTTGTCATTCTTCCCTTTCAAGATGCAGTTCCTACTCAACAAAGCATTCGGAATCTGGTTCAGATGCTCGGCTCTGAAAATTTCATCAGCTTGAGCGTTCGACACTCCCATCAAATCGGAAAATTGGTGAGCGAAATCAAACAACAACTCGATCAGATCTCCGACTTAAAATTACGCTCCCAATCCCTATCCCAACCAGAAAGTACCCAAGCTTTCTTTGCTTCTCCCACTCGGACAACCCTGAGAAACTTTCACAATCGAACCCTCAAAATTCATAGCCATCCTCAATTTGGACGAAGCTTACTTAATGTGCCAGAACTCATCAACTCCTCGGGATACTCCCAAGAGAAATATTTTGAGATGATGGCTCCCTCATTAGAAAATCTCGCCGACTTTCTCACCTTCTCCAATCAAGTTGAGATGTGAGGAGGACAGAAGAACCCTGATGAAATTAACACTTCAACCGTTGAACCAATTTAGTACAGGATAAATGGGTGGTTATGGCACAGGAACTCGTAAAAATCTATAGCTTAGTCAAAAAATATAAGGAAGGAGAACGGAATTTTACGGGTATCAACCTCAACGAAGCCAATTTGAGCCGAATAAACCTCAGTCAAGCTAATTTGAGCGATGCGTCCCTGTGTGTGACCAACTTGAGCGCCGCCGATCTCACCGGGAGCAATTTGAGTCGGGCTAATCTTAATGTCGCTCGGTTGAGTCAAGCTAACCTCAGCCATGCGAACCTGACTCGAGCTACCCTAAATGTGGCTAACTTAGTCCGAGCCGATTTAAGCGATGCTATCTTGGTTGAAGCCTTAGCCATTCGCTCAGAACTAATTCGAGCCAGACTCAACAACGCCAACCTCACCAAAGCCAACCTCAACGGCGCCGACTTGCGAGAAGCCCGAGTCGAACAGACAAACTTTTCTCAAGCTAATCTCAGTGGGGCGAACCTGCGAGGGGTGTCAGGCGTCTCAGCCAATCTGCAAAAAGCCGACTTACGCCGAGCCAATTTGGTCAAAGCCAATTTACCCAAAGCCAATCTCAGTCACGCTGAGATGCGACAAGCCAACCTAACTTATGCTGATTTGCGACAAGCCAATTTGACAGGGGCGAATTTACGATGGGCTGATCTACGCGGCGCTAATTTAACAGGGGCGAATTTAAACGGGGCGAACCTATCTGGAGCGAATTTAAGCGGGGCGAATTTGCATCGAGTCAGTTTAGCCAAAGCCAGTCTCGTTCATGTGGATTTAACCCAAACGAATTTAATTAAAGCCGATTGGATGGGCGCTGATATTTCCGGTGCCACCTTAACCGGAGCGAAACTTTATGAAGTTCCTCGATTTAATTTAAAAGCCGAAGATATCACCTGTGAATGGGTTGATCTCAGTCCTAACGGTGATCATACCCTGGTTTATCACTTTACACCTGAAACCCTCAAAAAGTTTTTTAATCAAGTTCTCCCCACTGTGCAGGTGATTGTTGATGCTCCCTTAGATATTGAGGCGAATTTACGACTTGCTCAAACTTACCATTGCATCGCCCAACAATATTCGATTCTCAAACATCCCCCCAGTATTGACACCGACATCCGCCGCACTGTGATTACTTTTCGCATCGATCACGAAGAATATTTATTCTCAATGGGATGCTTGGCAATTTTTCCTTTTGATGATGCCAACAAGACTCAAAAAAATATTGTCAATCTGGTGAGGAATCTACAAGATTTCAGCGAAAAAAATCCAAACCAACTGCGCGTTTTAGCCGCGATGGGTGAAGTGATTTCTAAAGCTCACGATCTCAAACAGGTTGTACGTTCTGTGCGATCGGAGCAAATTCCTCAATTTTTCCACCGTCCCACCCAAACGATTTTAACTAATTCCAGTCAAAAACAGTTAATCGTCTACACTCATAGCGATTTCGGGAAACGCTTTAAACCCTCCGTCGCTGATCGAGAAATGGAAAATCATCACAGCAAACAGCTTGAACCCCTGTTACTCGATGTCGAACAGGTGATTGATTTTATCGATAGTTTTGACTATCTTAGTTAGAAGTCAAGGTTAATTCAGGGATACTGCTCTTGCTTAGTCTCTTGGCAATCTCTTGATTGAGGTAGAAGCTCATAATTTATTGCAAAATTTTCTGCGATCGCAAGGCAGAGCCGCGTGGCCTCATTATCTGACAATGGCCAGGTTAGTGGCTAGAGCCTTGCGATTAGGCCGGAGTGCCTTAATTCAGACGGGTGTAGCCCCAGGGAGTCACCATCATTCCTATCGCTTCAGTTATCTGATTCCCGTCTTGATTTGGTCTGAACCCGTGTTGATTGTTGCACCAGAATGGCTGTTAACGGAGCTACAACAGGAAGAAATTCCCCAATTGTTTCAATCGCAAGCAATCGACCACTCTCAGCTTGAGCAATCGATCATTCGGGGCGATCGCTGGCCTGAAGAATCCAACTTTCAGGGGGTTTTACTCACAACTCCCCAGGAATGGTTAAGCGATCGCTTAGGGGAAAGACAACAGTTTCCGACGGATATTCCAACCATTATTGATGGGGTTGATGACTTAGAAGCTTGGACTCGTGAACAACTCACCGCCTGTATTCAACCCCAGGATTGGACCGAACTTTTAGAAGCCCAACCCCAAAAAACAGACAAGATCCGCGACGCGAAAATTCACCTGACAAAAGCCATTTTTCAACGTCCCCCCAATCCCTACCACTGTCATTTATTGGATCACTCAGAACAAGCCATTCTAGAGCCACTGTACAAGGATTGGGTTGATATTGAGCAATCCTCTATAATTTCCCCCAACGACAGCCTCACGCCTCAATATCCCCAGGCTTGGAATCAATTTTGGCAGCAATGGCAAACCGAAGAACAATTACGATGGGTACAAGTCGATCGCGATCAAGGGACTTTCTCTGTATACTGTAGTCCGGTGGAAGTTCGTTCTTTCCTCAGTTCCGTTTGGCCTTTACAGCCCGTTGTCTTGATTGGGGGAGCGCTAGATTTACAGAAAACCGCCCCCGCCTATCGTCAGTTAGTGGGACTCGGGGAGATCACTTGTGTGAAGTTTTCACCCGATCGCAATTCCCAATTGATTCAACTTTATTTACCCAAACGCCTCCCTTTACCCAATACCCCTGGATTTCAAGGGGCTTTAATTGAGGAAATTCGCGGCTTACTTTGTATGAGTATTGCAATAGAGGGATTAACGGTGTTATTGATTGAAGATACACCCCTGAAAACTCAGATCGGAGCCGTGTTTGCGGCGGAATTTGGTTCACGAGTGCAAGTTGAAACGACTAAACTGGATCAGCAGGGAATTTTAGTCACAGGTTGGGAATTTTGGCGAAAACATCAGGGAAAACTTCCCTCCCCTCATTTACTGGCGATCGCCACTTTACCTTTACCCTCATTAGAACATCCCCTGGTTGCAGGGCGAGTCTCTCACTACAAACAAAACCGTCTCGACTGGTTTCGGCTTTATCTACTTCCGACGGCTTTAAATGAGTTACAACGGGCTGTTGCACCTGTGCGAGATTGTCAAGGGGTTGTGGCGTTATTTGATAGTCGAGTTTTGCATCGCAGCTATGGTGAACAGGTGTTAGCCGCGTTGAGTCCATACGCTCGCATTGATTATTTAGATACAACTTGGTTTAATCGTTTAGATTGAGAGTCAAGCTGGGTGTAGGGTGAAAGAATTAAATTTTTGAAGCATAAATCAAGGGTAATTTTACCGAAAAAGTCGTGCCAACTCCCACCTCACTTTCAACGGAAATATCACCCTTATGCGCTTCTACACAGCGTTTAACAATCGCTAATCCTAAACCTGTACCGGAAATTTTCCCAACATTACTCGCCCGATGAAAAGCCTGAAATAATTTAACCAAATCATGGTGTGGAATACCAATGCCATGATCAATCAGATTAAAAATAGCAAAATTATCTTGAGCAATCACTTCCAACCGAATGATACCACCTTGAGGAGAATATTTAATCGCATTGGCGAACAAATTACTAAAAATATGTCGTAACAAGCTTTCATCCCAAAGCGTCTCTGAAAAATCGCCTAGAATTTTCAACTCAACTTGATGCAGGGAACTAACTTCGAGTCGGGCTTCTTCGACTAATTGTTGACAAAAAGATTCTAAATCCAAAGAAGTGGGTAAACACTCTAATCGATCAACATCGGCTCGACCGACTAAAATCACCTCATCTAACAACTGTACTAAATTTTTACCCGCAGAACGAATGCGTTGAAAAATCGAGCGTTTTTGCTCTTTCGTTAAATTAGGTTCCCAATCTCGGAGCAATTCTGTTGAGAGTAAAATGGTACTCAAGGGGTTGCGAAAGTCGTGAGACATCATCGAAACAAATTCTGAGGTGAGTTGATGTTGTTCTTTGGCTTTCACCAACTCTACCGTCTGTTCTTTCACCCGATGGGATAAGGTTTGATTGACTTCCCGTAGGGCTTCCATTGCTTGTTTTCGTTCAATCGCATAACGTAGAGAACGAACCAATGTTTCGACACTCACTTGTCGTTTCACCAGATAATCTTGCGCTCCCTGTCGCACAGCTTCCAGGGCGAGTTCATCATCGTTATTGTTGGTCAGCACGACAATCGGAACGCTAGGAGCATTACTCAGCAAGGGTTTTAGTGAGTTAAGTCCTTGGCTGTCTGGTAAAGTCAAGTCGAGTAATATGACATCATAGCAAAGGGCTTGTGGGTGAGTCAGTAGATTGATTCCCTCTGTCAGTCGCTTCACATGAACTAAATTACAGGGGTCTAGCTTGGAACCTCTGAGCAATTCTTGCAGCAAGCGGGCTTCGGCCAAGCTATCTTCTATCAACAGGATGTTTACCGAACTTGCAGGCATAATTTCCTTTCTTTTCCCCTCATGCTCCTTATTCTAGCCGGGACAAGATTTGAGAATTTACCCCTTAAGCGTTGATCTTAAAGGGTTTTTTTCAAAAAAGAAATAGGAAAAGTTTGATTTCCCTGATTAATCCCCTTAAGATCTGCTTCTTTGTTTAACAAATACCCTATTCAGGGGGAAGAGTCGCTATTTTTAGCCAAAACTCCTCAATCCCTTTAACAATCTCAAACAACTGACTGAGGTTGCGAGATTTTGTGATGTAACAGTTGACGTGCAGGTTGTAGCTTTGGGAAATATCATCATCATTTTTAGAGGTCGTTAAAACCACCACCGGAATGCGTTTTAAGCTGGGATCAGCTTTGATTTCCGCTAACACTTCCCGCCCGTCTTTACGAGGCAAATTCAAATCCAGCAGAATTAAATCAGGTCGGGGAGCATCACTATACTCCCCTTCCCGGTGCAGATAAGACATCGCATCCATCCCATTTCTGACCGTCACGACTTCGTGAGCAACGGTACTGCGTTTTAAGGCTTCTTGAATCAAGCGAATATCGCCTCGATTATCCTCAACTAAAAAGATGATTTTGGGTCTTTCCTGCGCTTCGCCGCTCACGCGCTTGTCCTCCCACTGGAATGGTAAAGTAGAATGTAGCACCCTGACCGAGTTCAGACTCAACCCAGATTCGACCTCGATGACATTCAACAATTTTTTTACAAATCGCTAAACCCATCCCGGTACCGGGATATTCATCGCGAGTGTGCAGACGTTGAAAGATAATAAAGATGCGTTCAGCAAATTGAGGGTCTAGACCTATGCCATTATCTTTGACTGAAAACAGCCAAGCATCTTCAAGTCGTTGCGCTCCGATATAGATTTCCGGGGGAACTGAACTGCGGAACTTGATGGCGTTACCGATTAAGTTTTGAAACAACTGCATCAACTGGGTTCTATCCGCCATTACCGTTGGCATGGGTTCGGATGTGATAATTGCACGGGTTTCACTAATCCGTCCTCGCAGGTTGCTCAGAGCGCGTTCTAGGGCGGTTCCGACGGAGGTGAGTTCAAATTCGACGCCTTGAATATCGACTTTAGAGTAGGCTAACACATCATCAATTAGGGTTTGCATCAGACTCACTCCTTCCACCGCAAATTCGATGAATTCTTTGGCGTCTTCGTCGAGTTCTTCTTCATAGCGCATCTCTAATAGCTGCACATAGTTGGCGACTTGATTAAGCGGTTCTTGCAAGTCGTGAGAGGCGACATAAGCAAACTTTTTCAATTCGGCGTTTGAACGTTCGAGATCATGGGCCAGTTGTGCGAGTTCATCGGCTTGGCGAAGTACGATATTAATCATCGCTTTTCGCAGTTCTAAGGCGGCATTAATTTCGACGGGTTTCCAGGGTAAAGATTTGAGTTTAACCGTTTCTTTCCACAGTTCAAAGGATTTACGCGGTGATAACTGCACAATTCCTTCGGAGTGAGTCGCTTCAATGGCTTTGGCTGGATCTCCTCCCCAGTTAACGGTTTGAATGACTTCCGGGCGGAACCATAAGACATAATTGCGTTCAGAAATGGTAATGGCGAGTAACCCACTGGCGACTTCTTTGAAGCGTTCCGCATCGGAATAAATACGCGGCAAAGAATCACTGAAAAAGAGTTCTTTTTCGGTATTTTTCTTCAGCCATTGAACTAAATAGTTGAGATCTTCTTCTTTCGGTGTCGCGCCCAGGGTTGTCCATTGTCCCGCAAAGTAAATCGCCGCGCCTTGAGCGTTGGTTACGTCTAGAAGATTGGGTTGATGGTGAAGTAAACCTTCGATAAAGTTGGTTTCTTGAGACATGAAATCAATCAAAGCTGACCGAATATAAGTCAGTTTCATTCGATAGTCATAGTCTTCGGTTTCTTCGCGTGAAGACAATTCTGAGAAGATCACTCGACCTAAAAATTCGCAAGCTTTCCGCAGTTCATAGGAGACAAATTTGGGGGTACGATGATGACAAGCAATTAAACCCCACAGTTCACCATCTTTAATCAATGAGATGGTTAAAGAAGCACCAACCCCCATATTGTGCAGGTATTGTAAATGACAACCTGAAGCACTTCTGAGGCTAGAAAAGGTTAAATCGAGTGGACGTTCTAGGATGGGGTTTTTATAGGGAAATAAGGCGACAGCTTCGGCGTGAGCATCTGGGATAATTCTAATCCAATTAGAACTCAAGAGTTTTCGAGCGGGTTTGGGAATATCAGACTCAGGATAGTGTAATCCGAGATAGGGTTCTAATTCTTCTACTTTTTCTTCGCCGACAACAACGCCATGTCCTTCTTCATCAAATTTGTAGAGCATTACTCGGTCAAATCCCGTTACTTTTCGCACTTCTTGAACGATGATTTGACAAAATTCATGTAAACTCGAGGTTTCTTCGAGTTGGTTAATTGACATTCGAGCCAGGTGATAAAAGCTCAAAAAGGGAATGTTTTCTTGAGAGGTGGCAGGTTCGAGTTCCAGTATCAAAAAACCATCGGGGTTGCGATGAAAGACTCCATCAAATACGACGTAATCATCGCCTTTAATTCTCATCCATATTTTGGTAGGATTGATATAATCTAAGCTTTCTTGAGATAATCCGGCTTGAATCCGTTCAATTTGAAAGGGATCAAGAAGATCATCTAAGGTTTTCTCTAGCATCTGTTCGGGAGAAATCCCAAAAACAGAACGAGTATTTGTACTAACTTGTAAGATTTTGAGGTGGGGTTCTTCTAAGACGAGAAGGACACCGTGCGGTTGAACTTGACCTGAATGTTTAATCGGTTCTTCATCCAAACGAGTTAAGTTCTGAACTTGCAATGCTAAATCGAGATCTGTCATCATTCACCTCCAGCATTAATTAATTACGGATGCAATGTAGAGCTTTAATTATAGATTTTTTACAAATGAATGTCTTCAAACTCTGAGGGTTTATCTGTGAGTTTATACCGAGCAATCCTCCAAAATTGACCCTGTGTTTTCAAATCTTAATTAGTTGTCATTTAACGTTTTGAAAAACAAAGGGGTTCAATTCAACACGTTCACTGCCTCATTTCTAACTAATTGTTAGTATACCACACCCCAGAATTCTGCTTGAGTCATCAATTCTTTAGAAAAGATTAAAAGCTCAAAATTGCTATAAATAAATTGTTGTGAATTAAAATCACAAATTTTTGATAAAACTTTATATAGCAAAAGGCAAAAGGCAAAAGGCAATCTTGCAAGAGGTAATAGGCAATCGCAGCACTCTTGTAAAAGGCAATATAAGATTACAAATATGTACCTCATGCCTCTGAGAAACGCTATAATCAAAAAAATAAAATTGAACGAAGAAAAGAAAACGCGCCTTAGCGCGTCTCTACATCAAGTCAGTGACGATTTAGCGTTGGCTGTTGAGTCGCTTAGAAATTTGACTAATAATGCCACTCAAAATCGCTCCCCCCATCAAAATCCCTAAAGCTGGGGTAAAAACAGGTTCCCAGAGTTTGTACCAGAGGTCTAAACCTAATGATAAATCTAGAGAACGTCCTACAACCGCGATCACTAACCAAAAAAAGCTGAATAAAACCAGGAAAACATCAAACACTAACAAGCGATTTAACCAAGTGAGAAATAATTCTTTCATCAAATCAGTTGGATTCGGTTACAATCTTAA
The DNA here is from genome assembly GCF_034932365.1 of Limnoraphis robusta BA-68 BA1. Classification (NCBI taxonomy): domain Bacteria; kingdom Bacillati; phylum Cyanobacteriota; class Cyanophyceae; order Oscillatoriales; family Sirenicapillariaceae; genus Limnoraphis; species Limnoraphis robusta. The sequence goes on from NZ_JAYGHR010000061.1 coordinate 68,572, forward strand.
TCAGTTTACCATTTTTGGGTTAGGGAAAGTCTATAATTAACTCAAGTTTTGCTAAAGCTTTCTGAGTCATTCCCTTGCCGAGAGAGAAACATTCCGTTGACATCCTCCCCTCCGTAAACGAAGGGGATTCCCAAACCTTACGATTTGGGTTTCTGTTTCTTAGCACCTGCCTTCCGAGACTTGCTCTCTTCCGGTCTTATAGTCGCTCCACAGACTGACACTGCGAGTCCCGCAGCCAAAATATTTATACTAGCGTTGATATCTCGGTCGTGGTGAGAGTTGCACTTAGGGCAATCCCATTCCCTGATATTCAACGGCATTTTTTCTGCGATATACCCACAATTGGAACATCGCTTTGAACTAGGGAACCATCGATCTATTTTGATCAATTCTCGTCCATACCACGAGGCTTTATAAGTCAGTTGTCGGACAAGTTCTCCCCAGTTAGCATCGCTGATTGCTCTAGCTAATTTGTGATTTTTGACCATGTTTTTCACAGCCAAATCCTCAACAACTATCGTTTGATTTTCACTCATTAGTTGAGTCGTTAGCTTGTGAGTTTGGTCGCGCCTGCAATCAGCAATTTTGGCTTGAATTCGAGCAACCTTAATTCTTGCTTTCTCTCTGTTCAAAGAACCTTTAGTTTTTCGGCTTAAAGATTTTTGAGCGCGTCTGAGTTTTTTGTATAGCTTGTCAAAATGTTTGGGGTTGGAAACTTTAACTCCGTCAGAAGTGGTGAACAGACTGGTAATTCCCAGATCTATTCCCACTTTTTTATCGATGGGTTTTAGTTTGTGGTCGGTTGGATCGTCAATTCTCAAAGAAACAAACCATCTTCCACTCGGGTCTAATTTGACCGTTATTGTTGAGGGTCTACAACCAGTAGGAAGTTGACGACTCCATCGAATTGGCAAGGGTTCAAAGCACTTAGCAATGTAGACAAGACCTGCTTTGAATTTGAAAGCCGACTTGGTAAATTCGGCACTGCCACCGTTACGTTTTCTCTTGAAGTTTGGGTATTTTGCCCGACCCGCAAAGAAGTTACTGAAAGCGGTTTGCAAATGCCTTAAACTCTGCTGAAGGGGAACACAACTGACCTCATTTAAGAAGTCTAATTCCTCCTCAAACTTCCAGTTTGTCAACATCGAAGAAGTTTGAGAATAGCCAACTCGTTTTTTCTGCTCATACCACGCCTCGGTGCGTGCAGCTAGTGCTTTATTGTACACCAATCTTACGCATCCCAGTGTTCTCCTCAACAGGTTTTCCTGTTCAAGAGTAGGGTAAAAACGGTAGCGATAGGCTTTCTCAGTCATGCCTCATAGTTTACATATGTCTTGTGAAGACGTTAAACTTATTGAATAAAGCCGTCCTTTAGGACGGGGTTTCAGACCCCAAACTTTCGATGAAACTTCCAGCGACTTGGGCTGTTCCTGATCAAATCCGCTATCGATTGGGTCAAAAAAGTGCCGGGAAACAACGAGCAATGATAGCCGATGGTCATCTTGTCTTGATTCTACACAAAGTACCCGAATTAGAGCATCGTCAGCGAGAAGCCGTCTTTTTTTGGCGTCAACCGGATGGACGATGGGAAGCGAGTGTCAACGGTGTCGGTTTTCAACTCTTAACTCAACATCTCAAAGCCTATAGTTTAGCTGAAGAAAACTTAACACAGCAATACAGTCAAGCCCGAACGTCTGAAGATTATTTTAACATTTTAGAAAATTTAGCCCCTCTACAACTCGCCACCAAAAATTTACACGCGACATTACAATCAGCCCGAGAAGCAATTCCCGAAGATCGCGATTTAATTGATTTCCGAGATGAAACTTACGAGATCGAACGTTCTTTAGATTTACTCTATCAAAATTCTAAAAATGCTCTCGATTTTGCGATGGCAAAAAAAGCAGAAGAACAAACGCGATTAAGTTTAGAATCCCTGCGTTCAGCCAATCGACTCAATCTTTTAGCCTCTATTTTCTTTCCTTTAACCGCCATTTCCTGTGTGTTTGGGATGAATTTGTCTTCGGGACTCGAAACACAATCGCCAGTCCTTTTTTGGATGGTATTTATCTCGGGAATTTCCCTGGGATTAATCGTGCGAAATTGGGTCTTAACAGGTTCTTTATCTAACCCCAATATTTCCAAAAAAAGATCCTGAACGCTTGAGAACGCTACCCCATTAAACAGAGTTGTATTGCGATCGCCGATTGGGAAATTGTATAATAGGTAACTGCATAGAGGGAAAAAATCTGATTTTACCTCTCGTTTGATGTAAAGTTTAGTAACAAGTCTTATTAAAATGTTTAGAATTCGCCCCAAACCGGGTGAGAGCTTTACCCTTAAAATTTAAAGCAATGTTGTACAAGATTGTTGAGTGTAACTCCTTGGCTTTTTAAGGAGTTTCGTCTCGAAGAAAGTCTTTTGAGTGCTAACGAAAACTCGATAGACTCAACAAAAAGACTCATTTGCCCAAATATTCTCCCTTGCCAACTCTGGGGGGAAAAAAGAATCGTAACAAGGAGGTTCTAAAGTGAATAACCTGCAAAAATATCGTTTCAGTTGCACCCTGACCTTTGGTGATATTTACGGTCAAATTATGATTTGGCTGATTGTCATCTTTCTCACCCTGGCTTCTGCTTTAGCATTGTGGAGTACCTCTCGCCAAATCTACGCCTTAGCAACCGTAGGTTTAATTGTAGTCCTCTCTCTACCGTTCCTGCTGTTTGCATTTGTCACCACTCTACTCAACCATATTGAGATGACCCCCATCGACTCCACCGAGGAACAACTCTCCGAAGCTCAAGATATTATGACACGACCCGCACAAGCCGCAGGCTAGAGTTGAGCGTCATTTTAGGGGAACTGTAATTCAGTCGGTCAATTCTGAGCGCCAATCTTTTTTCTTTGTTAAAACTTCCCTGTTTTTAGATAGGGAGGTTTTTCTGTGAGTCAACATAGAAGAACGAGGAGAACTCTATTTAACGATTCGTCAACTATGTTAGAACATGATGTCATAATTGTCGGTGGGGGTTTAGCGGGAAGTCGGGCTGCGGTAGAAATCGCTCGGACAAACCCCAGTCTCAACATTGCGATGGTCGCCAAAACCCATCCCATCCGTTCCCATTCCGTTGCGGCTCAAGGGGGAATTGCCGCTAGCTTGAAAAATGTTGATACCGCCGACAGTTGGGAAGCTCATGCTTTCGATACTGTCAAGGGTTCAGACTACCTCGCTGACCAAGATGCCGTCGAAATTCTCGCCCAAGAAGCCCCAAATGTGATTATCGACCTCGAACACATGGGCGTGCTGTTTTCTCGCCTAGAAGACGGTCGCATCGCTCAACGGGCTTTTGGCGGTCACACCCATAATCGCACCTGTTACGCCGCCGATAAAACAGGTCACGCCATTCTCCACGAACTGGTGAATAATTTACGCCGCTACGGGGTGCAAATTTACGATGAATGGTATGTTATGCGTCTGATTTTAGAAGACGCCCAAGCCAAAGGCGTTGTCATGTACAACATCGAGACTGGCGAAATTGTGGTTGTGCGGGCTAAGGCGGTAATGTTTGCCACAGGCGGCTATGGACGAGCGTTCAACACCACGTCAAATGATTATGCCTCTACAGGTGACGGGTTGGCGATGTCTGCGCTGTCGGGAGTGCCATTGCAAGATATGGAATTTGTGCAGTTCCATCCAACGGGATTATATCCGGTAGGGGTGCTAATTTCTGAGGCGGTTCGGGGTGAAGGGGCTTATTTGAGGAATAGCGAGGGGGAACGCTTCATGGCTCATTATGCCCCTAGTAAAATGGAGTTGGCGCCCCGTGATATTACCTCTAGGGCAATTACTCTAGAAATTCGCGCCGGACGCGGCATTCATCCCGATGGCAGCGCTGGCGGGCCGTTTATTCACCTGGACTTGCGTCATCTCGGACGAGAAAAAATTATGAGTCGCATTCCCTTTTGTTGGGAAGAAGCCCATCGGTTGGTGGGGATAGATGCAGTTGATGAACCGATGCCTGTGCGTCCAACTGTTCACTATTCTATGGGGGGAATTCCCACAAATACCGATGGTCAGGTGATTATTGGGCCGGGGTTGCCTGTTGATTTTAAGTTTGACCCGAAAGCGGGGTCTATGACTCCTCGTAATAATCTTGTTGATGGTTTTTTTGCCGCAGGAGAAGCGGCTTGTGTATCGGTTCATGGCGCTAACCGTTTGGGGAGTAATTCGTTACTTGAATGTGTGGTTTATGGACGAAGAACGGGGGCGGCTATTGCTCAATTTGTTGAGGGGCGGAAGTTGCCGGATGTTGATGAAGGGCGTTATCTTCAGGATGCCAAAGAACAAATTCAAGCGTTATTAGACCGACGGGGGAGTTATCGAATTGCCGAAATTCGTCAAGAATTTCAAGATACGATGACCGAACATTGTGGGGTATTTAGAACTCAAGAGGTAATGAAGGAAGGATTAACTAAAATTCTGCAATTACAAGAGAAATATCAACAGATTTATCTCGATGACCAAGATAATGTTTGGAATACGGAGATTATTGAGGCGTTGGAATTGCGGAGTTTAATGATAGTGGGTCAGATGATTTTGACTTCGGCGTTAAACCGTTTAGAAAGTCGAGGGGCGCACAGTCGAGAGGATTATCCAAAACGGGATGATACTAATTTCCTCAAGCATACGTTAGCCTATTATTCACCTGCTGGCATTGATTTGTCTTATCGTCCGGTGAGTATTACTCGGTTTGAACCCTTAGAACGCAAGTATTAAGGTGTTATATGAAATCTAAAAAATAATGCTACAGATCATTAATCCCCCAACTAATTCCTCCCATATTCCCCCCTTTGTAAGGGGGGCTAGGGGGGATGGAGAACCTCGAAACATTTGTAGCAACAATTTAAGTATTTCATGTTAAATTCCCCCCTTTTTTTGATTCATAGAGGAGGGAATTAACCGGTATTTTGTAGAAACACGCTCGACACAAAGACACGAAGATTTCTCTTGGTTTTCTCTGTGTCGAATGGTGTTTTTCTTCTAACTTTTTTAGGCGTCGTCAAGTGAATTAACAGCGTTGAGTAATTCCTCGTAGTGATTCGATTAAATTGCTGTATTCGGTTTGATTTAATGTTCCGGCACCGTAAAATTGAGACAGACAGCTATTGACTGCGTTGAAGGTTGCTTCTGTCTCTATCCAGCGTGTTCCCCCGTTGAGCGCTTTTTCTGCTGTCATATAATTTTCATTTGAGGTAAGCTGCACACCGTAGGGTAAAGCAATTTGCCATTTCCAACGATTTCGGAGGCTAACCGCACAAATCATCAAGCCGTAATAATCTTTGTGCATCTATTAACGGTTTAACTCACAATCTTTATAATTATTTAACGATTATATTACACTTCTTGATGAAACTCAACTCTATTTATCATTTTTCTCAAAAGGTCTCAACCTAGCTCTGCGGTTGCCAAATCTTCACAGTCTGGTCATAACTGCCACTGGCTAATCTGAGACTCTGTTTACAAAACATTACAGATAACACATCTCCCGAATGGTCTGTTAAGGTTTCCAGCAAAGTCCCGCTTTTCACATCCCACAAATCAATACCATGCTGATTCCCACTGGCTAAGAGTTGACCATCTGAACTATAGGCGATGGAAAACACATCACTTTGATCGGCTCTCAGCGTCCGTTGGATGACCAAACTTTCACCTTGAAGCTGCCATAGTTTAATCATGCCATCTCGGCTACCCGTTGCCAACTGTTGACCGTTTGAACTCAAAGCAACGGTTCTCACCCAGTCGGAATGATCCTGAACAATTTGCAAGGCTTTGGCTTTTTGCAGATCCCACAACCGCACTGTTTGATCCCGACTTCCACTGACTAACAGACGACCATCAAGACTAAAGGCTAAACCATAAACTCGATCCTGATGACCGGATAGAGTATACCAGCGTTTGCCTTTTTTGAGATCCCAAATTTCAATGGTGCGATCGCGACTTCCACTGGCTAAAATTTCACCATTGGGACTAAACGCCACAACCTCAACCCCATCCTGATGACCTGTGAGTGTATACCAACGTTTGCCTTTTTTGAGATCCCAAATTTCAATGGTGTGATCGCGACTTCCACTGGCTAAAATTTCACCATTGGGACTGATCGCAATAGACGTCACCCAGTTACTATGACCTGTAAGAGTGTACCAACGTTTACCTCGTTCTAGCTGCCAAATTTCAAGGGTTTGATCTTGACTTCCACTAGCAATAATATTTTCAGTCGGACTAAAACTAATGGAAGTGACAGCATTTCGATGTCCCTTTAACGTGTACAAACAAGACCAAGTTGGCGATCGCAACGGAGTAACACGAGTTGGTTTAACAGGTGTCTGACGAGATAAAGGCGGTGAAGTTTTTTGTACAGAAGTCGCTTTAGATTGAGGCGGAACAGAGGATAATGGGGTTTGATGGGATAGTCTAGGGGTAACGTTTGAGGGGGGGCTTGGCGGAGAAGTGAGTTGAATATTACGAAGGATTTTTGCAGGGATACGATCTGGGTAAAGATCCTTGAGAACTTGTAGCGGAGTTTGATAGCGTTGGTTCGGTGTGGTCATCAACATTTTATCAAGGACTCGACCTAACTGAGCAGTGAACGGTTGTCCTTTGAGATAATCTCGCCAGATCCAGCGATCTTCGTTGATGTCAAATAAATCAAAAGGCGAAATTTGAGTTAACAGATAAATACAAGTCACTCCTAAACTGTACAAATCACTGGCATAAACCGCTTGACCACGAGTTTGTTCTGGGGCAATATATTCTGGACTGCCAATGATCGTTCCCATCATCGGGGGTTGCGTCGTGGTAACAACTTTCGCCGCGCCAAAGTCTACTAAGACCAATTGACCGGGAAAACTGCCGATGTTGCTAGTATGGGTTGATAAAGCACTGCGTCGAATAATGTTGGCGGGTTTGATATCGCGATGAATGACTTGATGTTGATGAATAAACTGCAAAACGGGTAATAAATCATCCAGCAGTTGGCGAATTTTGGCTTCATCAAAGGTATCATTGCGAATCAATTCTTGTTCGAGGTTTTCACCTTCAATATATTCTTGTACTAAATATAAATTCTGATCCTGTTCAAAATGCGCCAACAAGTCGGGAATTTGCGGATGTTTCCCGAGTTGATCGAGTCGAACCGCTTCTTGTTGAAAGAGTTCTGCGGCTTTGGCTGCATTATGGCTTCCCTGAGTTTGGGGAAAAAATTGTTTGATCACACAGGGGGGACGAGAGGGTTTATCCTCATCTAACGCTAAAAAGGTTTTACCAAAACCCCCAAAACCAATGGGTTTGATGGCGCGATATCGTTCTCTGAGCAACAGTTTAGCACCACAGGTCAAGCAAAATTTACTGTTGTCTGAGTTTTGAGGTTGTTTACAATGCGGATTGAGACAGTAGCTCATCGGCAACTCAACAATAATATTTTAGATGCAAGTAGTAGAACAAATCCCAGAAGCGATGTTGTTATCTCATTCTATCGATGTTGTTATCTCATTCTATCTTAGACGATTCCAGTGAACTACCTACACTGTACCGTCAGGTCAGTGTAGGCTTCCTGTCCAACAGAAAGCGCAGTAGTGGATTTCTTGCGTCCTCCCTTACTGCGACTTACATCTGGGCGACAGGCTTCTTGATCAAGTTGTTCATGGGGGAAACCCCCAAGACCACACTTCATCGCTTTTTCCCCCGTTCCAGAGGAGCCAGCGCCGTGGGCGGCTTTCCCGACTTGAGGCGACTGGCGTGTCAAAATCCGTAGTCCCTCATCTCTGAGGTTAATACTTGCGTTAACATCCCTATGATGCTTAGTTTGGCACTTATCGCAAGTCCAGGATCTTACATCAAGCGGCAAACTACCAACTTGATTAAGGCAAACATGACAGGTTTTAGAACTGGGGAAAAATCTATCAACTTCAAGATAAATTTTTCCCTCCATTTCCGCCTTGTATTTCAACATGATACAGAACATACTCCATCCAACTTGATGTATGGACTTGGCGAGTTTATGATTCTGCATCATGCCTTTTACATTGAGATTTTCCAGCACTATAACTTGGTTTTCGTTAACTATCCTACGCGATAGCTTGTGCAGAAAATCTTCACGACAGTTAGTGATTTTTCTATGAACTCTAGCAACTTTTAATCTCGCTTTAGTTCTGTTGTTAGAACCTTTTTGTTTCCTAGATAGTTGTTGCTGCTTAATTTTTAAATTCTTCTCATGCTTATTAAGTATTCTAGGATTCTCAAACTTAGAACCGTCACTGGTAACAGCGAAGTAAGTCAATCCTAAATCAATCCCAATTGCTTTTCCATTCGTTGATGGGTTAGGCGTTTCCTTGCCGTCATCAACTAAGACAGAAGCATAGTATTTTCCATCAGGATTCTTGGAAACAGTAACGGTTTTGATTGTTCCTTCAAATTCTCGATGACGACGACAATAAACTAACCCTATTTTACCGGGTAGTTTTAGATAATCTCCCTCAAATTTAACGTTTTGGGGATAACTAATTGATTGCCTGCCGTGTTTGGATTTGAATCGAGGTAATCTTGCCCGTTTCTCAAAGAAGTTTTTGTAAGCTGTGGATAAATTAAGTGCGACAACTTGCAAACATTGGGAATAAGCATCAGATAACCAAATATATTCCTTTTTCAGTTGAGGTAATAATCGTTGAATGGCTGCTCTTGATAATCCTTTCCCTGTAGTTTTATAGGTTTCAATGCACAAGTTTAAGGCGTAATTCCAATACCATCGGCAACAGCCAAAGCTTTTAGAAGCGGCTATTTGTTGCTCAGGAGTTGGATAGATCCGGTACTTGTAAGCCTGAAACATTATCGCTTTCAAAATATTTGATATAATCTAACACATTCTTGTTAATTTGGTCAGGATTGACCGACCAAATTAACTTGGGGGAGTCCGTGTATCCCACGCTTATTTCTGGTTATTTTTGGGCTTGGAGAAATTCAGCGTGGGACTTACCGCTCCCCCAAACCCCCTCTTTAGTTAAAACCCAGTTTCTCACAGAAACCGGGTTTTCGGGGAAACAGTTCTCGCCGATCGCTACTTTTGAATTTAACCGTTAAAATTGAGCTTTAAGCGTTTAGGTGAGAGATTCGAGGTAATCGCGAACTCGGTTGCGACGCTTGGGTTGACGGAGCTTTTGTAAGGCTTTGGCTTCGATTTGACGGACACGTTCGCGAGACAGTTCTAACTCCCGACCAATTTCGGCTAAGGAGTAAGTATGACCATTACCCAAACCGTAGCGCATTTGAATCACATCTCGTTCGCGATCGCTTAAATCAGCTAGCAGTTGTTGTAAATCGCGATGAAGTGATTCTCGCATAAGCTGGTCTTCCGGTGAAACTTCTTCAGTTTCCAGGAGTTCACCGAGTTCTGTATCTTTGTCGCTACCGACTTTGGTTTCCAGGGAAACAGAACGGGGAACTTTCAGCAAGACTTCGCGAACTTGTGCGGGAGTCATTTCTAATTCGGCGGCGATATCGTCAATGGTTGCGATCCGGCCTTTTTCTTGAGAGATTTTACGTTGTGCTTTTTTAATTTTGTTTAATTTTTCGGTAATATGAACCGGAAGGCGAATGGTGCGGCTTTGAGTGGCGATGGCGCGGGTAATGCCTTGACGAATCCACCAGTAAGAGTAGGTACTGAAGCGATAGCCGCGTGTAGGGTCAAATTTTTCAACCGCCCGTTCGAGTCCTAAAGTTCCTTCTTGAATTAAATCCAGTAATTCTAAACCGCGATTTTGATATTTTTTAGCGACGGATACGACTAAACGGAGGTTCGCTTTGATCATGTGATCTTTGGCTTGTATACCCTCAGTTTGAACTTGATCGAGTTCTTCAACGGTCAGTTTCGCCAATTCGGCCCAACGCTGTTTTCCTTTAGCTATAATGGGTTTGAGGTCAGAGAGTTCCACGCCAGAGACATTAGCCCAGCGTTCGAGGGAAGGACGATGACCTAACTGAGCGGCTAGGCGATCTCGGGTTTGAATCAGTAGGGTAAAGGTTTCTAAAATTCCTTTCTCTTTATTAGCGGCTTTGTCACGCAGTTGAATTAAACGTTGATAACGTTGAACTTTTTGGGCTTCGGCTACTTCTTCATCTCGTCCGAGTAGGCGAACCCGACCGATTTCTTGCAGATAAACTCGAACGAGGTCAGTGGTTCGACGGTTAGTAATTTTTTCCGGTTGAGTGTTTTCTCCATCTTCGATCTCGATCTCGATCTCGATCTCGAGGTCAGAAGGTTGAGGCATATCGTCAAAGTCGTTTTCGGTATGATTTAAGACGTTGGTGGCTGGCTTAGTCATTTTTTATGTTCTCTGGGTGGTTGGAACTTATACGGGGTCTACTCTGAGAATGCCCACTGCGATCTGATGATCGATCAGTTTTGAGGTTGGCGCACCCCCCTGATCTTGGGAATTTCTCGGATTTGAGATGTCCTCAAGGGAGGGTCCTCAGTGAGTGTGGGATGGCAGCCCGAGTAGATGAGTCACTCCTTCATGGTCATTAGCTAGTATAGGGAGACACCCATCACAAAGAAGTGATAGTCATCAGACGTTCAACTAATCTTCATCACCACAAGCTGACGTTCCCGATCACTCTTAACTCTGGTTTCAGATCACAAGTGAAAAATCAGGGAACTTTTATGTAGAACATTCATTCAATATCAAAGGTGTTTTAGCCTAACTGGGTTGATGCGGACAGAAGATGCACTTTCATGTAGATGGGTTCGTCGTGATCTTCTGGTTAATCCTAAGTTTTCTCTGAGACGGTGGAGGTTTATATTTTTCACCAATATCGACAGACCCAGCCGATCAGATCATAATCGGGCTTTTTGACTAGCTTATTCTAGCGACTATAACAGAGTTTTTCCTCTCTCTTAGGTTAGAGTATAGGACGTGGATTTTGTTCGATCAAGGTTCTCACCTGTTCGGCATGGTAAGAACTGCGAGTTAATGGAGTTGCAACTACCTGTAAAAACCCTAAAGACTCACCGTAGGTTTTCCAAGCCTCAAACTGTTCAGGTGAGATAAAGTCAACAACAGGTAAGTGCTTAGGACTCGGTTGCAAATATTGTCCTATTGTTAGGATATCACAATTGACAGTTCGTAGGTCTTGCATCACCGCTCGAACTTCTGCATCTGTTTCCCCGAGTCCGACCATGATACCTGACTTAGTATACACTCCCGGCGAGAGTTGACGCGATCGCTTCAACAGTTCTAAACTACGCTGATAATCCCCTTGGGGACGAACTCGCCGATACAGACGGGGAACCGTTTCGCTATTATGGTTGAGAACTTCAGGTTGAGCCTGTAAGATAGTGTTCAAAGCTTCCCAATTCCCACACAAGTCAGGGATTAATACTTCTATGGTGGTTTTGGGAGATAGACGGCGAACCGCTTCGATACAGCCGACAAACTGAGAAGCACCGCCATCAGCTAAGTCATCTCGGTTGACGGAAGTAATGACAACATGGTTCAAATTCATCCGTCGCACCGCTTCGGCGAGTCGTTCCGGTTCAGTCGCATCTAACGGTTTTGGTTTCTTCTCAAAATCAATATCACAATAAGGACAAGCGCGAGTACAAGCTGGCCCCATAATCAGAAAAGTTGCAGTACCCGCATGAAAACATTCTCCAATATTCGGACAAGAGGCTTCTTCACAAACTGTATTTAAGCCCAAATCTCGGAGAATATCCTTAACTTGACCAACTCGTTCCCATTGAGGGGCTTTGACTCGCAACCAATCTGGCTTAACAACCACGCTCTTTCTGCTTCCTTTGACTTGAACAGTATGCTAGATCTATCCTAACCGAAATTTTTCGGGAATTGTATTAGGAGATTTTAGATTAACGTGGTACAATAATATTATCTACGGGATGTAGCGCAGCTTGGTAGCGCACCTCGTTCGGGACGAGGGGGTCGCAGGTTCAAATCCTGTCATCCCGATTCATTTCAAACCCTTACACAGAGGGAGTTTCCGAAGGTTTTTGCTGTGACAGTACAGCAGCAAACGACTTCCACCGTCTCTCACTGATGGCTGATTATGTCTCATTATATAGCTATTATTGGTGAGAACTTGGTGAGATCAGTTGAACGGAGGCATGGGCTTTGAGTCGTTCTAAGAAAGGTTCCGTCAGTATCGGTGCTGATAAAGGATTTTTGAGACTCTACTGGCGATATCAGGGCAAGCGGTATTTCTTGCCCGTTGGCTTACCGGACACCCCCATTAATCGCTCCCTCGCTCAAAGAAAGGCCACGACTATTGAGTTGGATATTCTCTCAGAAAATTTTGATCCCACCCTCAAACGCTACAAAACGGGGGACAATCGCTCATCAATTGCCGTCGGCGTTTTATTTGAGCAGTTTATGGAGTACAAGTCGGGATTCCTAGACTCCCGTACCCTGGAAAAATACCGAGCTTGTTTAAGATATGTTAGCGACTTTCTCGGAGAACGAAAAGCCAGCGAGATCGGCGAAAAATTGACAATTGCCTTCAGTCACTGGTTGCAAGAAAAGATGTCAGCCCCCACAGCAAAAGAGCATCTATCATTGCTGAAAGCGGCTTTTGACTATGGAATCAAGCAAGACTTGATAGAAGTTAATCCCTGGACTGATGTGGTAAAGCGTTTCAAGCTCCCGCCCAAGCAAAAGCCCAAACCCTTCACCCTGTCGGAGATTCAAAAAATTATTCAAACCTTCAGAGATAGTCCATATTACAGCTACTATACCAACTATGTGGAATTTTTGTTTGGTACGGGCTGTCGGACTGCCGAGGCGATTGGGTTATGTTGGAAGCACGGAACACGATGATTGTTCAACCGTGTGGATCGGGGAGTCGTTGAGTCGGGGAAAACGAAAAGCCACCAAAACCAATAAAGCTAGGACGATTACCCTAACTCCCCATCTTCAGCAAATCCTGTTAGCCCGTCGCGCTACAAAATTCAAGCCCGATGAATTGGTGTTCACATCGAAGACGGGCGCTGCGATTGATGACCATAACTTCAGAAACCGAGCTTGGATTAATGTTCTCAAAGAAGCCGGAGTGGAATATCGCAAGCCCTACAACACCCGTCACACGTTTATTTCCCATGCTTTGGAGCATGGCATGAATCCGGTGATGGTCGCCGAATTAACAGGTCACGATGTTAGAACACTTTATGAAAACTACGCAGGGTGTATTGAATCAAGACCCCGACTCGCGGATTTCCTCAATCCATAAAGCACAAATTACCTCCTAACAACCATGACCACTACTATCAGTAAGCGATCGCATACAAGCCCAAAACGGGGAAGAATTTTTGAAACTGAAGCTCCCCCACAGCAACTTGAATATGAACGCAAACGCACCGAGTTGCGTCAACGGGCCAGAACACATTTTGAGTGTTTGAAATTGAGGTTGATGTCATCTCATCCCGACGAATATGTTTCTATTGAACCCGAAACGGGGGTTTATTTGGTCGAAGCGGACTTTGAAGTTTTACTGTGGCGTTCCCAGATCTACTTTCCTCAAAGTCCAACCTGCATTTTTGGCATTAACGCGCACGGGAAGCTGCGGTCGCCTATGACGATTATTCAAGGTCGATTTGGACCGGGAGGAGTGTGGATTTTTGAGATTGAACTCGTTACCAGCGACGGAGAACCTATAGCTGTTGATGCGGTGTTTGACTCCGGGTTTTCCAATGGTTACTTGGCATTAAACGCCGCAGATGTGTCCGCTTTGGGCTGGCGCTTGCTGCAACCGGATGTGGAACTAGCCACCGCCAATGGTTTAAGTCGGTTTGATATTTATCAGGGAAAAGTCATTATTGGCGGGAAAACTTGCGTGATTCCCGTTCATGTGGGACGGGGGATTCCAGATATTTTGTTGGGGTTGAGATGGCATCAAGCCCGAATCACTGTCGATTATAGGGCGGGAATTCTCACTCTGGAACTGGAAGCTTAATCGCTCTTTAAGCTTGGAAATTAATAGGAGTATAATCTATGACTTCAGAGAATATTTATCAATTGACGTTGAAGACTTAAATACTTTTATGAATCCAAAACTTGTCGAATCTTTAGTTCAAATGATTGAGTCTCTACCCCAAGATGACTATGTGCTTTTTCAAGAACAACTCACCATCAGAAGCATTCAGAAAACAGAGGGAATATGTGAGGGTCACGCTCGGATTCGTAATACTCGAATCGCGGTTTTGACAATCATTTATTTCCAAAACCAAGGGGCGGATGAAGAAGAACTGTTACGAAATTTTCCGGTATTAACTCCTTTTGATTTGATGGCGGCACGGATTTATTATCACGCTCATACAGCAGAAATTGACTCCCTAATTGCTTCCCATGCTGGGGAAGAACATGATGATGAGTAGATTCTATTCCAATAAAAACTTTCCCTTAGATTTGGTAGAAGCTCTCCGCAATTTAGGTGATGATCTACTCACATCCTCCGAAGCAGGACAAGCTAATCAAGGAATTCCAGATTTAGAAGTTTTAGCTTATGCAACCGCTCAAAATCGGAGCGTTATTACTCTCAATCGAGATGATTTTCTAGCCCTACATAGAAGTGGAATTAATCATAATGGTATCGTTATTTGTAAAGAGGATCGGGACTATTTGGGGCAAGCGCAAGCACTTCATATTTATTTGGAGACTCAAGGGGCAGAATTAGAGAATCGATTAATTCGAGTTTTGAAGCAAAATCAACCTAAATCCAGTCAACAAATTTTTAGGGTTCGAGAATATATACGCTAAGTTCAACGGAAGTTCGGTTGTAATGGAACATTTGCCGTTGCAACATTTTGGTATTATTGCAACACAAGCCTTCTGTTTAGGTAAGGGGAGCCATTTTCAGATAAAAGTTTCGGCTGAACCTCCTCCAAAAAGTAATCCACCTTCTCCCGATTCAACCGACTATCAACATTTACCCAACCGTCATCCCAAACAACATCCAAAACCTTATGCTCGGTGTCATTTTCCAACAGAGTTAGACGGCGATCGCGTTTACTCCAATGAGCCGTATGCCGAGAACCTTCTAGATGGTGAGTTCGAGCCTGGTTCAAACAATCACAAACAACTTCAGCCACCTGTTTTGCCCATTGCTGCTGTTGTTTAGCGTCAGCTTCGGCTTGCTGAATATCTTCAAGAGTAAACCCCGCATCGAAGGCATCGCCGATATCCCATCCGTTCTTCACTTCTCCTCGATGGGGAACCAACGCCACCGTTGCCCGTTTTCCCACATCCCGTAAAGCCTTAGCCATTTTAATCGCCCCAATTTGTCCCTCGTTGTGGCTATCAAAGCGATCGTAGAAAATCACAACCTCATCACCGGGAATAGCCCTCAGTTGCTCAGGTGGGGGAATGCCCCTGGCTCCTGTCGAAGTACAAGCAACCGCAATGCTTTCCCCAGACTGACGCACCGCCTCACCCAACCTCACCGCATCCCAAGGCCCTTCTGTTAAATAGGTTTTCTCCACATTTTGTTCGGGCTGCTGTACCACCCAAACCGAAGGCAGAACACCTGACTGTCCCCATTTGGGAGTTCCCGGTTCAAGTTCGTTTTCTGATAGCCAGGGAGCATAGCGGCGGCGAAGGTAAAGCTTATCGGGTTCAACGGCATCCCGGTGATGAAAAGTAATGGATGCAGGAAGCGATCGCCCATCGGGAGTGCGGAAACCAAAGTTCAAGCCAATGTTATAGCGTTGAGCCATTTCCGGTGTAATTCCCCGATGTTCCAAATAGTCCAAAGCCTTTTGTTGAAGGGAATGGTGTTTGGCATCAGCAGAAAGAAGACGCTGTTGTGACATCTTTAAATCTTCTTCTGTAGCAACTCTGGGCGTAAGATTCTCAGATGAACTTTGGGACTGGTTAAACTCTCTAATATCAGGTAAGACTTGAACTTTCCCAACTTCTGGAAGTCC
Organism: Limnoraphis robusta BA-68 BA1; assembly: GCF_034932365.1. NCBI lineage: Bacteria > Bacillati > Cyanobacteriota > Cyanophyceae > Oscillatoriales > Sirenicapillariaceae > Limnoraphis > Limnoraphis robusta. The sequence continues at coordinate 84,552 of NZ_JAYGHR010000061.1, forward strand.
CAACGCTTTACGAATCGCTTTTTCATCATGGAGTTGCTCAACATCACGGCTGGGAGCCTCCCCTCCACTGCCACGAAAACACCAAAATAAACCGTCTTCACGAACACTTAAATTGAGGTTATTGGGCTTTCCTTCTAACCCACAACAGGGGCATTCCCCGCGACCATTCCTGAATTTAACATGATCTCGAATATCGAAATCGGTTAGGGTATTTTCAGAAGATAATAATTGCTGTTTCGGTCTAGGTTTCGGTGCTTGTTTGGGGTAAGTTCTTAATTGAGTGATGGGTTCTTTTCTACTTGGAGATGGCAATTTTTCTGCACGGTTTCTAAACTCTTGCTCACTTAGCCGAACTCCCAACAAATTATCACAAATGCTCACCTCTGCCACAGTTGGGATATCGGGAGTTATGCGATCGCCAGCAACCTTCATCACGCTCTCCAAAATCTTCCCCACTTTTTCAGCTTGAGACTCTTGCGCCGTCAAAACAATCTCATCGTGGCGAATTAAAGTAATTTTTGCCCCCGTTTCTTGCAGCGCATCCGGTAACAAAGCCAGAGCCAATTTGCTCATATCCGCCCCAGAACCCTGAATGGGAGCGTTCAAGGCTTCATTAATAGGGGGATATTGATGAGGTTGAGGTTGCCACTCTCGTTTTCTACCTAATAATGTGCGAGTTTGTGGGTATTGATTATCTTGAGAAGATAAGGCAGCATTCCACTGTTGCTTAAAATCCTGTCTAACCTGTTGTTCGTGTCGGGCAACTGAGGGATAACCTTTATCCATTGCCGCTTGAAACTTCATTGCATCTTCTATAGAGAATTCTACTCCGTAGGAAGCGATCGCATAACTTTGTAATCCCTGTGGAGACTGACCATAAATTTTACCAAAATTCACGGGTTTAGCTCGTTGTCGTTCTTCGCTGGTGACTTCGTTCTCTGGTTTTCCCGTCATCAAAGAAGCGGTTAACCTGTGAGCATCTCTACCCTCTTGATAGGCGCTCGTTAACATTTTATCTCCGGTGAGTTGAGCCAAAATTCTCAGTTCTTGTTGAGAATAATCCGCCCTGACAAAGACCCGTCTTTCCTCTCCTTGTTGTTCGGGAATAATTGCCCGTTTAAGTTCAGCCGGGATATTTTGAATGGCGGGTTTTGTAGCAGACATTCGACCCGTTGCGGCTGAATTTTGATGCCAGGTTGGATAGACTTTATTATCCTTGTCTACCACATTCAATAATTTTATGGAGGGACTGATCAATCTTATCGAAGCGTTTATCCATATTGGTGAGACTGGCTTCAAGATTATTAATAGTCTGACCAACTTCTTCAACGAGCGCCTGTTGTTGCTCAACAACAGAGTCACGAATTTGAGAGACATCTTGATGAATTTCTTGGGCGGTATTGTAAACCCATTGCTGAGTTTCTAAGTGACCCGAAATATTGGGGTCTTGTAGAATTATTTCATCGACCAAAACTTGAGAAGGAGACAAACCCGTATCTTCAGTTAAAAGTCTCGAATCATACTGATGAACCGCATCTAAAAAATGGCTATCTCCCCGTCCGGTATCCGTCGTTTGAAAGCGAATGGGAGTGGGAGGATTAATAGGTTCCCAATTGGGCTGATTTGTATTCAGTGTACGCGCCGTTTCCCTGGCTTCGGTGTCAATTTCTTCTAAAATTAAATCGGTGGAAACTTGCAATTCTCTGGAGCGATCATTCATGCGATACCACTTAAGTAAATTCCCTACTTATGGGTCGGTAGGGGTTTGAGAACCTTTCAAGACTTAAAGATAAAGATAGCGACATTGGTATATTTACGAGTTATCTTTTTAGTATTTAAAAGATTGCATAGATAAAAATTATCTGTAAATTTTCGTATTGTATTTTAAGGAATTTAAGGTTAATTTTAAATTAATCTAGTTAATCGCATAAATGCAAAGGAGAATCAATGACTGAAGATTTGCATATCTTTCAACCTGGCGATCATATTTGTCGAAACGATGGGCATTACTGGCATCATGGTATTTATTGCGGTGACATTACTTTGCAAAACAGAATTTATCATAATGTTGTCATTCATTATACGAGCAAGAATAATTGCGGACAAATTAGAAGCGTTTCTTATGAAAATTTTGCTAACAATCAAGATATTTATTATGTAGATCATAAACATGACAATTGTTTTGCGCCAGAAACAGTCATTCACAGAGCAGTCAATCGGTTAGGAGAAATTGATTACAATATTTTTCGCAATAATTGTGAACATTTTGCAAACTGGTGCAAAATTGGTAAAAAGGTTTCATATCAGGTTAGTAGTTTTAATGAAAAAATTACTACACCTGTAACTGGGGCGGCGGCGGCTGTAGCGTTAGGAAGCGTAACTACACAAGTATCTGCTGGTGGTCTTTTAGGTCTTTTAGGAGCAACTACAACAGTAGCAATGTTTCCATCTGCTGTAGTTGTGGGGGGTGCAATAGCGATTGGATTGGGAGTTGGTATGTTTATAGATAAGGTTTGTAATCCAGATGAGTAGCTTTCGTTTGTTTTGGTATTAGAGAATAATTGCTTTACAAGACTAACGTGTAATCCAATTATCTGATAATTAACTGAGCCGAAGGGGGGTGAGCGACTACCATAAATCTATCACTCGCCCCGATTTGTGTAGATAAATTTCGGGAAATATCACTTTGGAGTTTAGACTTTTTATTCAATGTAAACAGAATTATCCTTATATCTATTAGGCTTTATATGAATTATTCGGAGCTTTTGTCAATAGCATTTTTTATAAGTTTTTCATAATCTTTACCTAAAAGTATTTTAATTTCTTCAAATCCATTCATGGTTTTTTCAGATATACTGAATCCACATTTGCATTGTACTAAGCTCACGTAATAATGTACGTTTAATATTATATCCTCATCAGTTAATAGATCATAATCTATAACAACTTCTGCATTTTTACTACAGATAGGACAAGGATAAGTGGTAGTTTCAAATTTTTCAGATAATTCTATTCTCTCACAAGGCAGTTCAAGTCCCTGCTGATACATTCGTCTTAAATGTTTAATTCTTTGTTCTAGTTCCAATATATCAGCTTTTCTATAAGCGTCTCTAGTTGTTATCATCTGATTCCATAGTTCTTCACCGAAAATAACTTTGGGATTTGTATCAAGACATAATTCACAAATTATTTCTGTTATCTTTATTACTTTAGTCTGAATACGTTTCTCTAGCTCACCTACCTTAACGTAGCCAAAGTTATGTGCTAAAGCATTTCTTGTTTTTATCAAGTAATTAATATCTTCCAGTATTTCATGTTGGTTCAAATTTTTATATAGTATAAACAAATTATCCTTAGCTTTATCTATACTAACCGTACTTTTTCCACTCAAATCACTCCCATTTTCAAAGTCAATTAAAGTCTCAAATGTTATTTTCTCATCTAAAATCATTAAACGGTTTTTCTTATATAAAGCCCACTTTATAAGTTTTTCCAAACCTGTAGTTAGTAATATACATCCTGAAATTACTGTGAAGTCGTCTATTTCACCGGGTTCTAATATTTTGAAAGCTTGTTTGTAAAGTCCAATAGTATGGTCTAATAGTGAAAAATATTTTGCTGTCATTGTTGTTCCTACTAATGTGTTCTTTTTTAATGTTTTAACTACAGTTTTTACATTATACCCTTTTTATCTCAAATCTCTCATAAGCCTTGATGATTGACTCATCCCTATCGCTTTACGCTTTACGAGCATAGTCCATAAGGAAGCGTTAGACGTTAGTAACACCGTCCAATAATTCCTCAGTACGACAATCAAGAGTAGACATGATTTCATTTTCAAGTTCATCAACCTGCCAACGAGAAAGCTGAGAATTGATATTTTTCCATCTTTTATCGGTGAGTTGAGCTGTTAAGATTTCCTCGCCTTTCTCCTCATCGATTAGCGTTAAAACTTGCTGTTTTGTATCCCAACTCGTACTGCAATAACCCAAATTAGCCTTTTCCCCATCCGATGCTAAGTCGTGATAATCGGCAATCAAAGGAGCCAATCGCCCCACAAATTCCTGCTGTTGTTTGTTGCGTTCTAATTCATCAATGCGTTGAACAAGAACCGCCTGAATGCTTTGAAAATGGGAAACATCTTCATCGGACAAATTGGAGTTAATGTTGTACCAATTGCGGGAAGTTTCATCCCAACGAGCGCCCATTAAATGCCGATGTTCCAAAGTTTCAATATTGAGGGTATCGTCTTGGCGATAAGCAATATTCTGAGAGCCTTCATAACGGTTTTCCCCGACAAATTTTAATAACTCATTGGTAATGGGGGCGACAATTTGAACTCGCTGCTGTTGAATGAGTTCCGATTGCTCAATCTCAATTTCATTGATGTTTGTCTCAGAAATTTCTAGGGGTTGTTCTTGTAAATCCTCTTGGGAATTGAAAAACTCAACTTCTCCTGGTGACGCTTCTGGTAATGTTGAATCTGTGGTTGCTTGCTCAGAATTTTGAGATTCTAACTTCCTAATCTCTACAGTTTCTATCTCCGAATTCTGGGTAATATCAGATTCTACCTCTAACTCAACCTGTGGGGAATTGGTAATCTGTACAGTTTCCGTTTCCGAGTTCTGAGTAATATCAGGTTCTACCTCTAACTCAACCTGTGGTGAATTGGTAGTCTCTACAGTTTCCGTATCTGAGGTAATTGATAATTTCCCTCCATCAATAACCGATAAAGTCGGTGAGGCGATATTGGGTTCAACATCCTCTGATGCTCTAAGTTCCTGTTGAACCTCAAACGCCGTCGCCAGAATCTCCTCAAAATCGGGAATTTCCAACCCAACCAATTCCCTGGCTATCGCCGCATCTTCTTTTCCAATCGCATACAACCCCCATTTTTCATCCAAACGTTCAACCACAGATTCCAACTCATCGGGAGAAAAATACAGATAAGAACTATCGCCCCGACTGTAGAATTCATTGCGTTCAACGCCTTCTAATGTGGCGGCTTCTAACAGCTTTTTGTCCAAGAAAAATTCCCCACCCGCCTTCTTAGATTTGGGAACAGAAATTCCATAAACCTCATTTTCCTCATCGTAGAAAAAACTCAACCGAGCATCGCGAGTGTGCAAGGTTAACCCCCGTTCTTTGGTAAAATCTTCAATGTGTTCAACTTCAGTTAATCGCACTGGAGCGTTGGCTAAATCCCTTGTCGGTTCAAAGCTTTTTCGCATCAAAAAACCGGGATGACGTTCGCCCACCCTATCGGTGTAATGAACAATTTTCCCCTGAGAACCAAACTTATCGGCTGCTTTCAATAAGTTCCCCGTCATCATATAACGCTGTTCCCGGTCGGCATTTTGAGCCTCATCAAACAGTTGTAAAACGGGTTTTTCTTCGTCCCGTTAAAGAATCGAATACTGGGGTTTTATAAAGTATTTTCCTTTGGTAGAACCAAACTTAGAATAAGCCAAATCCAATTCTTTTGCTCCATCAGCCACAGCAATTTTAATCTGATGATTACTCGGTCTTAAAGGGTTGCCACTCTTGTCCGGTGGCTTGGCATAATGACCCAAAATCACCCCATACATCTCGCTGCCTTCGGGAGTTTCAATTTCAACCGGAGTACCAACAGAAAACGCCCTCCTCATCCCCGTAATAACTGCCGTTTGCTTATTCGTCGTGTCGATAAAATTCTGAAGACTGCTCTCAGTTTTAAACAAACTTTGACGGTCTTGTTGATAGCTTTCCTTTAACTTTTCCAACTCAGAAATTTGTTCGATGGCGTGATGATAGGAAGCCCTGCGAATCCCTAAATCATGCAAATCGGTTGGATTTACTGACACTTGTTGGCCTAACTTCTCCAAACCAATTTCCTGCCGAACTCGGTTCAAAACTTGCCCCGACGTGTAGGGTTTACGACCGGATTTAACATCTAAAATATCCAGAACAACGGGTGCGGCAAAAGGGGTATCTCCCACACCATTTGCGGGTACGACTTCAACCGTCGAAAGTGTCACCGCATCTAAGTCTAGAGTGGTAGTTTTTAACGTATTAATTCCCAAAGAATCCAATTCTTCCATTAAAGCGTCATAACCCATTTCAACTTGTTGCATGACTTCTTCCTGTTCATCGATAGAAAGAAGGGGTAATCGTCCCGTTAACTTAGAAATTAGTCTCCCTTCCTCATATTCAAATTCTTCTTGATAAGGAGAACTTAGGCGATAATTCAGTTCAGGATTATCCTTTAAAACCTCCTCGGCAACTTGGTCGCCATATCGGTTGAGAAAATCCCGACTTTCCCCAAAATCCACCTGAGATTCTCGGTTGGCGGTGGTATTTGCACTGAGTCCGGCTAACTTCCCCATTAAAATCGATTGCATTCTTCTTTCATAGGGAATATCGGCCGCACCAATTGTTATTTTGGGTGCATTAACCTGACCCGTTCTATCAAAGCGTCCAAAGAATTGTTTGGCAATATTAATATCCCCTTCCGGTTGTAATAATAAAAAATGTCTCTGTCGTTGGTCTGCAAACTTCTCAGAAGCATGAAGACTAATACCCGTAGACATCGTTCGATTGCCAATTAAACAATCAATTTCGCCACAATTAAACCCGTCCGTTGTTGCCCGTTTAATCTCGGCATTGTTTAACGGTTTGAAGGTTTTATAATAAGCCTGGTAGGAACCATCCGATTCTTTAATATAATCAATTCCCGACGAACGCCCCGTGACTTCTCCCACAGAATACCCCCGTTCTTCCATTTTAGTTTTGAATAAATCAATCGGACTAATGGGAAGTAATGATATAGCAGTGTGAAATGATTTATTCAACAATTAATGATTTTTTATTCAACTCGTGAATGAAAGTCATTCCCCATCGACTGTTCGGCTAGGGACTCAGTATTCCTACTGAGATGATTCTAAGGAATTTCTGAAAGTTCCGTATTTTCCACCTAGCTATCTAAGTTTTTACAGTGTATTCTTGAATTTAGAGGCTTAAATGTTTTGCCGAAACACTCAAGTCTCAAATAGAAGAATTATCTACATGATTGATTAAAACCTACTCACTCAGTTAACCATGAATGAATCACTCGATTTAGCTAAAGTTTCTGAAAGCGATCGCCTAGCTTTCTATGGAGCATTATTTGCGATTGCTTTTGCAGACAATTCCATCGATAAAGAAGAGCTTGAATTAATATTCGGATTGATGGATTTGCAAGGAATGACTGAATCTGCCAAAAGAAAAGTACAGTCGTATATCATTGAACCTCCTTCTTTATCGGCTTGTTTAAGAGCATTACGAACGGCAGATGAACAACTACGCTACGGTCTTATGATTAACTTAGTAGATACTGCCTGGGCAAATGACGAACTGGATTTCAATGAAGAAAAAGCAATTGCCCTAGCCCAGCAAGAACTCAAAATCTCAAATGAACAATTAAAAGCAATTCAAATATTTATTCATAAAGTCAGAGAAATTCGGGAGCGTGGTTTAGACGATAACTATGCGGCTGATGCTATAAAAACAGCGGCAGCAGGTCTTTCTGCTGTAGGGGTTCCCGTTGCGGCTGTTTGGTTTTCTGGTTCAGTTATTGGATTGAGTGCAGCAGGAATTACATCTGGGTTAGCTGGTCTTGGAGCGCTAATCGGTATTGGAGGGATGATTCCTGGTATTGGCGTTGCTATTCTTTTGGGTACTGGCATTTTTATGGGTGTTAATGCCCTACTTGATACAGGAGATCAATCAAAAAAGGGACAGTTACAAGCGGAGAAAGAACGCAAAGCTCAACTCGTGAGAAAAAATATACAAGGAGCTATTAATCTATTAACAGAGCAAATTACTAGCCTTCAAGAAAAAGCTGTTAACCTAGAGGCTAGTGCTGCTGATGCAGAAGCCAATCGAGAGGCAATCAGAATCCTATCTGAGAGATTAAGGCTTATCTTGAACCTGTTGGACTAATTGAAGCAATCCTTCGCCAAATTGGGCATTTGATTTCTGATGTAGCTACACCAATGCCGAGGTTTTGAGCGATCGCAGAACTTGCCAACGGATTGAGAACTCCAAGTGCTTCTCAACAATAAGTAGAGATCATTTCATTTTCCAGTTAATCAATATTGGAGTTTGGGCTAAAGAAGATGTATGATGTTTGCTTATGAATACTGCAACCCACGACATTGTTGCCAAGCTCTGGAATCTCTGTAACGTCCTCAAGGACGGCGGGATATCCTTTCATCAATACATGATCGAGCTAACCTACCTACTGTTTCTGAAGATGGCTAAGGAAACGGGAACTGAAAGCCTGATTCCAGAGGGTTATCGCTGGGACGATTTAAAAACCAAGCCGGAATCTGAGCAGCTTGAATTTTATAAGCAGCTTCTGAACCACTTAGAGAAAGATGGTTCTGTTATAGTCAAAGCAATTTTTGCGGATGCTAAATCTTCTATCAATAGACCTAATACCCTTTCTACACTTGTTAGTGAAATAGACAAGCTTGATTGGTACAATGCGCGACGGGAAAGTATAGGAGATGTATATGAAGGACTCCTTGAAAAAAATGCCAATGAATCAAAAGCTGGTGCAGGTCAGTATTTTACGCCACGCCCGTTAATTGACAGTATGGTTCATGTCATGCGTCCCACCTTAGAAGATATCATTCAAGACCCTGCTGCTGGTACGGGTGGATTCCTGATTGCTGCTGATAGATATATTCGAGAACATAGCGATCCGAATAGTTGGACTAAAAAGCAAAAAGAAAAATATCGCGCCAATACTTTCTACGGAATGGAACTTGTGTCAGACACACACCGTTTAGCATTAATGAATTTGATGCTGCATGGATTGGATTTTAATCCGCAAGGAACAGGTATTCGTTATGGCGATACGCTTTCACCAGATGGAAAAGCCTTACCAACCGCAACTCTAATTCTTACAAATCCACCTTTTGGGAGCAAAAAAGGTGGGGGTTTACCTGAGCGAAAAGATTTTGAGTTCCCGACCAGCAACAAACAGTTTTGCTTCTTGCAACACATTTATCTAGGCTTAAAACCGGGTGGTCGTGCTGCGGCTGTATTTCCCGACAACGTGCTGTTTGAGAGTAATGTGGGACGACAGATCCGGGGTGACTTGATGGATAAATGCAATCTTCATACAATTCTGCGGTTGCCATCAGGTATTTTCTATGCTCAGGGTGTCAAAACTAATGTATTGTTTTTTACTCGCGGGAAGACAGAAAAAGGTAATACTAAAGAAGTTTGGGTGTATGACCTGCGTGCTAATACTCCCCAATTTGGTAAGCGAACATCCCTGATGCGTCAACATTTTGAGGAGTTTGAAACAGCCTTTGGTGATGATCCCTTGGGTAGTTCGGCTAGTTTGGCTAAACGTACTGATACGCTCGAGGAAGGACGCTTTAGAAAATTTTCCCGTGACTGGATCGCTGAACGAGGGGATAATCTAGATATCTCCTGGCTTAAGGATGAAAATGAAGATGATAACAGTGATTTACCCGAACCTGCTATCTTAGCCAAAGAAGCAATAGGTGAATTGGAAGCTGCCCTAGCGGAGTTGCAGGGAATTCTGCAAGAATTAGGTGAGGAAATTAACTTTTAGGTAGGTTTTCATATTATGCACAGCATCAAGTTAAAATCTCATATCGGTAGTGATGGTCTTTTGAAGGTTCATTTACCCGATGTACAGAATATGGATATTGAGGTGATCATTGTCTATCAAACTAGCCTACCTAAACCAATGGAAGCAACACCGCTTTCACAGTTTTACGGATGTATTCAGGACGACTCCTTTATTAGACATCCTCAAAACGAACAACCTGAACAGATTAATCCATCAAAGCCTATTAATTTACTAAGTTCTGATCTCAGTAATTGTATTCAAATGGGAAACCTGCATTTTATTAATAATTCTGAATATCTTTGCAAAGGAATTATAGAAATTTTGTATAAGCTTAGGAATGTCTTGTTTCATGGTGAAATCATTCCAGACAGTGACACCAATAAAGTTTATGAACCTGCCTATCAAATTTTGTATACACTCATTCAGGCTCTCTAACCATTTCTAAGATTTGTAGATAATCGTGATCAAGTCTAAACCATGAAACTAGCTGATATCCTTAAAGACTCAAATTATAAGCTGTCACAATTTAAGACGGCTGAAATTGAGCAATTGGAACAAAGTATTACTCTCAAGACAACGAAAAGCGGTGAGGTTCCCTACACAGTCTGCTTGGTGCGACAAAAGGCAATCAAGCTTACACCAGAGGAGGCAATTCGGCAGCTATATTTACGAGTTTTGACAGAACGCCTCCAGTACCCTCTCAGTCGCATTCAAGTCGAATATGGGGTGAATTTTGGGCGGGAGGTGAAACGGGCAGATATTGTGGTGATTGACAAAGATCGTCCTAATACAGTCTATATTCTTGTAGAAGTCAAAAAGCCTAATCTTAAGGATGGTAAAAATCAGCTTCGTTCCTACTGCAACGCTACAGGGGCACCAATCGCCGTCTGGACAAATGGGGATCAAATCTCTTATTATCAACGGAAAGATCCCAACTATTTTGAAGATATTCCTGATCTTCCCAAAGCCAATCAAACTTTAGCCGATATTCTTCAGATTAGGTTCACTCTGGAAGACTTGATTGCCAATGACAAATTAGTTAAAGAGAATAAATCTCTTAAAACCCTAATCGAAGAAATGGAAGATGAGGTACTAGCCAATGCCGGAGTTGATGTTTTTGAGGAATTATTTAAGCTGATTTTTACTAAACTCTATGATGAGTGGTACTCTGGACAAGGCAACCAGCGTTCTACCCGTTGTCTAGAATTTCGGAATACAGGACAAACGGAAGCAGCACTCAAGAAAAAAATTCAGGATCTTTTTGACAAAGCTAAGAAAAAATGGGAAGGGGTATTTAGTGAAGATACCAAAATTAGCCTCACTCCCTCTCACCTATCAGTTTGTGTGTCCTCATTAGAAAATGTGAAGCTGTTTAACTCCAACCTGGATGTAATCGATGAAGCCTTTGAGTATTTAATTAATCAAAGTAGTAAGGGCGAAAAAGGACAGTTTTTCACGCCTCGGTATGTAATTGATATGTGTGTGAAAATGCTCAATCCTCAAGAAGATGAGTACATGATTGACACAGCAGCAGGCTCATCTGGATTTCCAGTCCATACCATTTTTCATGTATGGCGGCAAATTTTGGATGATGAAGGATTAGAAGGAGAGGAATCAAAGCAACTCGTCCTGAGATTAAATTAGTAGAATTTGACGATATTTTAATTGCAAAACCTAACCGAGAGTTTCAGAACAGAATAGAACAAGTTATTCGACAAGCAGGGGTAGTTAGAGACAGCGCAAAGGTAATTTATCAACAAGCTGAGGATTTGCTGTTGTTGGAGCTTGGCTTGAATGACTGGCAACCCACGGAAGAAACCGTTGCGGTCAAGAGTTTTGCAGAGTCGTTTCTGTCCTCCGGTCGTCTTGATGCTGAGTATTATCAGCCAAAATATGATGACCTTGAGAAGCAAATTAAGACTTATAGTGGAGGATGGAAAGATATCAGAAATGTTTTAGCTCAAGATATTAAAAATGGAACAACACCGGAAGGCGTGATTCAAGAATTTTTGCCAGAAAAACCAAAATTTGTTAGAGCAGAAGCTTTTGACCAGGCTCTGAAGATTCACGAAGAAAGCCTATATTCAATTGAAGAGGAAACTTTTAGGAAGTATAAGTCTATTTCTGTTGCTAAAGATGATGTTCTTGTTTCAATGACAGGAACGATTGGAAAGGTAGCAGTTTATTCTAGAGAAGACAAAGCAATTATCAATCAAAATATTGTCAAACTAACTTGCGACAAGAATGCAATTTATCCATATATTTTAGCTCTTTATATTAAATCCGTTGGTCGATCTTTGCTGATTAGGCAACAGACAGGTAATGTGCAACCTTATGTTAATATCCCAAACTTCCAGAACCTAATTATTCCTTTGATTGTTAAACAAGTTCAAGATAGTATATTAAATTTTCTAAAAATATTTTTTGATCAACAATCCAAGTCCAAACAACTGCTAGAAATTGCGAAAACAGGAGTAGAACGGGCGATAGAGACGGATGAAGTGATAGCAACGAATTGGATCAACGAGCAGTTAGAAGCTTTGAATATCAACTTAACCTAGAGGAACGGCATCATAAACACAGCCAAAATCAGTACCGATGGCACTCATCAAATTGTGATAAATGATAAGGCTTTTCAACTGACCTCCCCATTGACAGTGGACGGGCTTCCGTGATTGTGTTGAGAACGATTGAACCTTTGCGGTTGAAGGGTGTTGTTGAAACTCAAACAAGGGGAACTGTTCGTCAAGATTATCCGAATGAAACGGTTTATCCGACTAATTTAGTTGTCGTCACGGTTAATGAAGCGGGGGAAAAACGCACCTACACTTTTGATTTGAAAATATCCCTTTCTCAAACATCCAATACTTCTAATCGGGTGGCTATTATTCCAACAAATTCTCAATCTCAAGCCCAGGAAATGCTGACTCTCGCTGATGGCAGACGAGCGAGTTGGCGAGATATTGAGTGGGGTTATGCGATCACTTTAACACAAGGATACACCACCTCCACAGACCCCGTTGTTGGGAAGATTCAAAAGTTTCTAGCTCTGGCGCGTCAGAATGTTCCCTTTTTGGAAGCCGCACAACGAGTTGGATTGCCGTTTGAAGTGATTGAAGCTCTTGCTCAAATCGGAATGCAAGCTGTTCCGACTCCGAATCCTAACAGATTGCCTTTTTGAAATTATCATCTTGAGCCAGGGTGTGGCAAGTCATTGAACAGGTGGTTTCCGAATAGTTAATCAACTTTACTTGCTCTAAGTAGGTGGGCGGAATTAAACGAACAATGCTAAACGCTGTAAGTCCCTTAATGTAAAGGATGCGCGGTTTTCGGGTTCAACGTCTATTTATGACCACCTACTTATTTCCTGCATTTCTAATATCACAAACTGGAAAAAAATCCCCTAAAAATAAAATTTAATAAACGGACAGAGAACCACTTAATTGCTTAAAACGGAAGTTCCGCTATATTAATGTCATTCACCTTGAAACCACCAATTTTAGGAACACGATATACCATGTCCATACAATTGGTGGTGTTTGTGTGTAAGCCCGGACTACGATACTATCTGAATACTTATTTCGTAGATACTACCTTCATCCTCATTTTTGAGGACTTGTGTTTGCAATAATTTATTCCACGATTTGGCTGTAAAAGAATTCAAATCGCTTTCTGTCATTTTCCGCATCTTGCTTATAAATTTTGCGTGTATTTACTGTATGCCATGCAGCAGACAAACACATCTCTTTTAGATTTCCAGCCAATTCTTCAGTCACCTCTTTAGAATTTTTCAGAGATTCAAAGTGTTGCTCAAATTGTTTGAAATCATTTTCAGCATCATTTTGATATCCGGCACGTGTGTTTGCGGCATACCATGAAGCGTTCCATGCTCCCCACTTGATATCGTCTAGTGCATTTTGGGTTAACTTAAGTTCAAGAGTGACTATCGCTTTACTCACGTTTCCGGAATGTTTTTTGAAGTCTAGTTCATTCGTTACAGCATCCCCTTTATATTTGTCCCCTGCACGAGTGTTTGCTGCATACCATGCAGCATTCCATGCCATCCACTTGATCTCTTCAGCCACTTGAATTGGTAACTTGTTTATGGGAGTGGGAGTAGAAAGGATTTCCTCGCATCTTTTCTTCAGTTCCTCGTTTAAAAAATCTGTAATCGGCTTAAGGTCTTCATACCCGACTATCTGCCACTTATCGAGTGTTAGTGAGCTTATCCATTGTGTGCCATTGTTAATTAGTGCTTCGTCTCCCCCTTTTAACGTCATTGAGTATTTGCAGGCGGTCTGAGAGCTACTTTGTGAAGTTTGATCTTGGTTTTCACTTTTGTAAGCACCGCTTGCGCTTGCAGTAAAGTTTAACTTATTCAACTCCGCTTTAACACCTACTCCAAATTCCTTAGCCTTAGCAGTTTTATCCACCTGCCCCGAAAAGGTTTCCTCGTTTTCGGCTATGATTTTACCGCCAATGATATAGGTGGTTGGAACAAAGTAGCCGTATTCTTGAAATACTTTCCTTAATTGGGCAATGTCTTTAGCTTCTTCAATGCTCTGTTTAAACTTCTCTGTTACCTGTATTGTCTGCTCTTTTAGAATCACTTTAGTCTTCTGTACGATCCGCTGTGCTACCATAAACAAGTGAGTTTCTTTGTTCTGCGAATGGGATTCTGAACGGGTTGCGTAACTACCACTTAAACCAAGCGTTGTAGCCAGCCAGGGAATAGGGATTCCAACAGAAGCACTGACACTCTTAGAGAGCATCTTATAAGCTTGTTTTTCCCATTCTGTGTAGTAAGCCTCATTTTGATCGCTGGTTTGAAAATCGTTCACCACATCCTCTTCTGATATGGCTTTACTTAATTTAACCCCTGGTCGATTAACAGGCTCCAGCCCTTGCGAAGTGAGCTTCAAAGCTTTAGGAAATTTCAAAGTATCAAGCAGTGGTTTTAAGTTATCCCACTTTTGTACGAAATAAACTCGCTTGTCGTCTGTTGTATAACTTCCTTGATCATTGATCAGAGTTTTTTTAGGTGTATCCACATAGCTTGGCTTTTCGTTTGGGTCAAGTTTTGCCTCAGATAACTTCGGGCTTTCTAGAGCAGTTTAGGCTGTTTCCTCGATAGACATGATATCCTCTTTTCACTATAGTCAAAATTTTGAAATCGGGCAAAATTTTATTTTTGCTTTTCGTCTTTACTCTTTAATGACGATTTACAGAAGCAATTTATGAATTGTTTTAACTAGAAATTTTTTTTACTTGATGCACTTTATAAAACAATCAAAGAAGCGGCAAAGGAGCAATTACATCCATCCTCTCCAAACTCTATTAAGTGCGATCGCTTCTCTTCTGGTCAAGTTTAACCAAAAAGCGATCGCACCAGAAGGCGATATACGCAGAAATGGGAAAGTATCGGCTGAGAGAACCCTATCTATATTAGTTCTGACTCTCTGGGTATAGATGAGGTCATAATTGAGCGAATTACCAGCGATGAGGTGATTGATGCGGCGGATAAGGGCTGTGCGATCACCTTATAAAATAGTGCTGTTAAGCCCAAATATTCAGGATCTCATTGGAGAGAGGTCCTAGCTGTCTAGACCAGCTATCTTCAAACAAATCATTGGGTCCTATCTTATAAGTTTTAATCCAATTTTTTACAAAATGGAATTGGTAGTCAGCCGCAATTTGGAAAAGATATAGATCGCTAGCAACGTTAATATAAAATGTACCGTAGCGACTTTTTCCCAAGGGATCAAGTGAGTGTGGTATATAGTCAATCTGACCACTCAATACGGTTTTTTCATCAGGTTCTTTTTGGGTATCGATTAGATCGATGGGAGCTTGAATGCCCACCTTATTCATTTCTGTTCTCCATTGATCAGCAGAGTAAACACGGGGACAATTCTTTGTATCTGCAATTTCAACTGGTGAAGAAATTGCCTTTTGTGCGGCCGCTAGTTTACTTTTTTCATTTTCAGGCTGAAACTTACTGCCATTTGCTTGAGAAAATAAGCTACATAACTCCAGAAACGCATAATTGTATTCTGTAGGATTATCACGCTCTAATGCTTGTGCGCTTTTTGAACTCCAGCAGGGTTTATAGCGATATTTAACGAAGCTGTAATCAGGAAAATGTCCTATCCATCCATGTCCTACATAACAGGCGGGTTGATTTGGAACTGCTTTCAAATTTTCGTGAGACGCAGCAGAAAGCTTGGCTTTTTTCCAGTTTTGACCAATATCTTGATACTCAATCTCTTGCCAAGTATAATTTGCGATCACGGAATTGTCAATGTCCCAGTAACTGTTTATTACATTATCAACAGCACACCAATCTTGGTGTGCCCAAGTATCTCCAATCACATGAGCTCTCACCCCTAATAAAAGCAATCCAAAACGTTTCAGAATAGATTCCTTATTTTGCTTGTTGCCTAATAAAGTTTCTCCGCCAGCAGATCTGACAAGAATTGCTTCCAAACGTTTTGAATCAGTGAGACAGCGAATTGTGTCTTGGATCATTGCTCGCGATAAAGCACTTTGTGGTCGATTGAGTAACTTCCCAATATCTGAATTAATTCTATTATCAAGGCTTGAAATCAAACCCAAGAAAATTTTACTTCCTGTTCCTTGGTTTCCTCAAACTGATAACTATCGAGACGCGGAAAGAACCTGTAATTCTTCTTCCTGTGCCATGTGTTTAGAATATTTCCGACCGGGAACTTTACCGGGAGAATGTGGAGATGATAAATACGTGGAAGTGGTTTTTCAATATGGAGATACCACCGATCATCAAGTTCAAACTCAAGCTTTATCACATTTTGGTTTAAATAGCACTTGGCACACCGATCTTGATTTTGAGGATGTTTATCGAGAACTAGAAGCAAACCGTCCCGTTGTAATTGGTATTTACCACCGGGGGACAACTGAACATCCTTGTGGGGGTCACATGATAGTTGTGCGGGGACGAACTGAAGATGGAGATTTCATTGTTAATGACCCTTATGGTTCTCTCAATGATCGTTATACGGGTGCGGTAGAAAATGGCAAAGGCGCAATTTACAGCAAAAATGAAATGACCTATCGCTGGACAGCAGATGGTCTGGGGACAGGTTGGGGCAGATTGTTTCAACCGTAAGGATTAATAGAATAATATCCGATAGAGCGATCGTATCGAGCTTTACTTAAGTTCCGAAAAGATTTTTCACAACTTAACTAGCAATATCGTCTTCTTTATAGAACTGAAGAAGATTGATTCCACAATGTTGTAAGAAAGGAAACAATTATCATGCAATTTACACATCCAAAAACTTATTAAGACTTCCATAACCATTTCGGTGGTGTCTTACCCCCACAAGAACTCATTAATATTTATTTGACTTATTTCAAGCAGACAACTTCTAGTTTAGATAAAGAGTGCCACGACTTAGGAGTATATGCTTATGGAGGTTTGGAGACTGAAAAGTTGTTTAAAACAAATACTGGTCTTGCTGTCCGTCTTGCATACCGTGTATTTGAAAAATACCAGTTTAAATATGATTGTCTTCATCGCAACCGCGAGCCAGAACGTGGTGCTCATGCCATGATGTTTGCCCTTGTATTTTTGATGATTATGGCTGTTTATGTAGATAAGAACAATGTGAATTGGGAGGCTGAAATACTCAAGCTTGTGCAGAATGAACATGAAGTGGTAGCTCAGGAATTTACAAAAAATCTTCTACGCCAATGCTATCTAGCAATTCTGGAGGGCTTACCTAAAGAAAATGTCAAGATAATCGAGTCTGCAAGTACAAGAGCTGTAAATAAAATGCTCAGAGCAACAAAAATGAGCCCCTTTGATGATGCTTATACAGCACGAAGTGCTTTTCTGAAAATGTTTGACTCTACTTATGAGTCTTTGTTTACTAACGCATCTGTTTCTTTTCTTGAAATCGAGAACATTGATTATTGCGAAATGTCTCAACCTAGCGATAAGATTCCTAATCATATCCTAAACAGTAAGACCAATTTGCGCTGGCTGGCTTTAGTTGCTTCACACCGTCGCTATTTAGCAGGTAAAGACAAGCCTGAAAATGCTTTTAATAAGGATTTAGATGATGCTATTCAGAAAATGCAGGAGTTTCCTTCTAAGATTGTAGGCATTGACCTGGCAGGCCCGGAAGGTTACACATATGACTACGAACTAACTAAACAGTTAGTACACACAGTTCTCGAACGATTGAAAGAGTATATCAATAAATCTGGCAATGAAAGAGTCAAGCGGGTTATTTTTCGTCCCCATGTTGGAGAAGGATCGTCTTTACTTGATGTTGGCACTACACTCATTGAAAAAAATCCACAAGAATTTGTGAAGAGGGTCTTGCGGACTATACTAAAATTAAAGTCCAATAACGTGCAAATTGACGGAACATATATACGACGTATATTAGAAGAAGTTGATGCACAATGTGTTGGCGTATAGACGGGAAAACAATCTGAGGAAGCTGCTAAACGAGCCGAAAATAACTTGAATGCTTTCATTAAAGCGATTGAAGCCAAGAAAAAACTTTGGTTGCAAGATAAAATTCTTATTCGTTTTGGTCATGCTACCCACACTACTCCAGAGCAAGCGGTACGGATGAGAGAACTTGGTATTTATGCCGATATTAATCTAGGTAGCAACTTGAGGACTGGGGCGATTGCATATCTAGAAGAGCAGATAGTTGGCACAAGCGATGAAGATTCCGATTCTAAAGAACAAGCCAGACATAAGTACATGGAGGGAATCAAGAAACAGAATAAACAATGGAATCTTAACCCCTCCGAGCTTATCCAAAAAGATCATGGTTTAGCTAATTTATTATTGGCAGAAGTGAAAGTTGTTTTGGGAACAGATGGGCAAGGGGTAGAGGTGACTTCGATTAAGGATGAATACGAGTTATTAGAGAATTATTTATACCTTCATCCTAAGTTAAGCTCTAATCCTACAAAATATTTTGACCAGATCGTAAACAACAGCCTAGAGCTACGAAACTTGATGCTTGCCTAATGAAATATGCCCTTTGATTAAGCACAGAGAGCGGAGATCCAAAAGAGCTTGTAAGGGCGTATGGCTACGCCCTATTTTATTTATAACGATTACCTGACATTAAGCAAAAGAAACACGGAAGTTCCGTCAAAAAGGGCAGAGGAAAGTTTGAAAGTCAAAAGAAAGCAGCGAATAAATTGAAAAAATAACTTGGATTTTTATTCAACTTTTATCAGATTCTGGTTTCAATCTGACTATTATTCAATCTTTAGCCTAAACTTCAGTAAGTTGGAAGAAACAATATTTGCTAATTAACGTTTTTAACCCGTACTAAACCGCATCAGGCAGTTCATCTTCCACACGGCGTAAGCGAGGATATCGGTAAGCGGCAACAGTTACAATTATGGCGATAATTTCCATCGTAATAAATAGCAGACCAATACCGCGACCCGGCCCCACACCAATGATTTGTCCGACGCTTTCGGCTAGTAAACCGTCAGCCGCCATGAGAGGTTCAAAAATTCGTTCAGCAAGAGGGCCAGCAACAAGATAAGCGACGGGAATACATGACCAACAAATCATTTGGATGGTGGCAAAAACTCGGCCTTGAATATCGGGATGAACTTTTCGCAGATAAATAGCATTGCACCAACCATTCACGAGCGGTAAGCTGAAGAATAAGATAAAGTTAGCAACTGCGAAAAGTGCAGCATCTGTGCGTAACCCGAATGCAAAAATGCACAGGTGAGCCAGGAGATCGAAAGCAAATATACCCCGAATTAAAGGTTTCGGCCCTCCCCAAATACTCATCGCTAGACTACCCAATAGCATCCCCGCACCGCCGATAGATTGAATAGTTCCCAAAACGGCAACGGAAGCAAAAGAAAGTACCAAGGGAGTCAGTAAAACTTCAACTAATCCGGTAACAAAGTTGTCCAGTGCGAATAGAATCAGCAGTATTAACAGTCCAGGGCGAGTATAAATATAAGTCCAGCCTTCAATTGCTTCGCGCCAGAGTGAAAGGTTCTTATCTGGGGACACAATAACGGTTTTAGCATGGGGAAAACGAACGAGTAACAGAGTGCTTACAGCAAAGAGGAAGGTGGCAAAATCAATTAAAATAATCCCTTGAAGCTGGATGATGCCGAGTAAGACTCCAGCCAGCAACGGTGAAATGAGTTGGGCGCACGCTTCTGCTGATTGCACCATTCCACTCGCACGGGGAAGAAATTCCTTCGGGACTAATGAAGAGGTCGAAGCGGTGTAAGCAGGTAGCTGAAATGCTTTGCAGATGGAACTAAAACCGACAGCAAGGTAGATGTGCCAGATTTGAAGATTTCCGGTAGCGAGTAATAAGGCGATCGCCACTGTTGTCATCCCCGCACCAAAGTCAGATACAATCATGCACTTGCGTCGGTTCCAACGGTCTACTATTGCACCCGCTACTGGAGAAATTAGGATGCTCGGTAACAAAGCAAATAGCAAAATCAGAGAGAATTGAGTGACTGAACCTGTACGTTGGTACACCCAGACTCCCAATGCAAAGCTTGTCAAACTCGATCCAATCAGGGATATTAGTTGTCCGAACCAGACTATAAGAAAAACCCGCATTTTACCTGTAAAGGATCGGAGATTCTTAAGAATACGCATAATAGCTAATTCGTACTATACAGAAGGTTGGTTTGACTCGATTGGCAACACATAGCCTTCACAATGTAAGTCGGCTGCCTGAAAACCTAACCGTTCTAAACCTTGATAGTGCTGCACGCAAGTTTCCAGATTTGGTAATCCTACAGTGGGCTTGATATTGTCAAAACGAGAAGAGAGGAGACTGGACATAACGCACCCCATAATGTTTAGGGGATTGGTAGGCTTAAACTCGTCTGACCATAAATCTTCATCTATGTTTTTCTTCATTAATTGTGATAGGTAGATGACTGTTTCTATCGGGTCAGGTGCGTGAAGTGCTCCACCTTCGGTAAAGAGAATATCTTTGTGTTTCTCAAAGCGCTTAATCGCCTGTTCAGGGGAAAAACAGTGGGGGCCAGAATCATCGACAATTAGAGTACCCGGTTTTAGCCGATCAATGTCGAGAATGTCTGGGACGTTGGTAGCCCCAATGATTAAGGTAGTGTCATAGATGGACGATGGCAGTTTAGATGAAGACGAAGAGATTGCTATTTGGACGGAACCTCGAAATCCTAAATCATCGCTCAGTCCGCGTTGAAGATTTTGGAGGGATTCCTGTTTACTATAAATATCGCACAAAATAATCGACTTAGGATGCGGCAAGCATTTTAACATCAGGCGCAGGCTATTAATTCCAATCGAACCTAAACCGATGAAAGCGACTTTTTCTTGCTCTAAAGAACGCTGACTAACCTCTAAAATTTTCTTAATGGTTAGAACAACAGTAGAGCAGGTTGTAGCGTGTCCTGTCGTGATTTTCGGTAAGTTGTTACGCCCCTCAATAGCTTGGGTAATGGCACGACCATAATCAGTAGCTGAGGGAATTAAACCCGTTAAGGAAACGGTTTTAGCACCGAGTCGTCCTGCCATTTCCAACGCTTCAACAACTAACTGCACGAGTTTGTTTTGGTCGCTGTATAGTTCATCCTCAAATATCGGAATAGTTAAGCCCGCTATTCGACCCCATTTAGTCTCCATAACAGCATCCCACATCGGCAGGTTATCAAACCAATCTTGAAGGATTTGATGGCGACTCAAGCTGGTTTCTTTGATTAAGGAAAGGGGAAGATAACCTAAAGCGGCTGAATCAACGGGTGCTAGTTTTCCGACAGCAAACAGAGAGAGTAAAGAACGCTGTTCTAGTTGGAAAAATGAAGATTTATCTGGAGTTGGTGCTTGAAATTTTATCGCTGATTTATCAACTGTTGCTATTGGTACTTCTGCCTTAAAAGACGGTATTTGGCTGGGTAATTGCTCAATTGCTACGGCTAACTCAGCTATAGTGGGATGCTCAAACAGAAGCTTGACTGAAACCTTAAGGTTCATCTCTGCTGAAAGCTTAGATACCAATGAAGTAGCTTGGAGTGAATGTCCTCCCAGTTCAAAGAAATTATCATTAATGCCGATTGTTTTTAATCCCAAAATTTCTGCCCAGATAGCAGCTAGCTTGGCTTCAGCGGGGGTACGAGGGGCAACGAATTTATCTTCTTGTTTGCTGTGGAAATTATCTGGTGTGGGTAAGGCACGACGGTCAACCTTACCATTAGGTGTCAGTGGTAGTGCTTTCATCAGCACAAATGCGCTTGGTATCATGTAATCAGGTAGCTTTTGTTTCAGGTAGTGGCGCAGGTTGCGAGTCACTGTGCGCTGTAAAGTTTTCCACAAGTCTTGAGTGTTCAACTGATAATCTACGCTTCGGTCAATTTCAGCCTGCTCGCTGGGTGTAAGATGAAAGCGAATCCCAGCTTGTGGTGGACGTGACCAAACTACTGACCCAGAAAGCCAGCGAAGTTCGTTCTCTCCAGGTAGTTGCAGATGGACACGGACACTCTTACCTGGCTCGGTAGCTGGCATCTCCACCAAACCAACGCCCCCTGTGGAGATATCCTGTGTGTGGATTGTGATGATGTTACCGTTTAGTTCTAGTTGGCATTCACTGCGATAGGGGACACGTTCTGGAATCAGGTTAGAAACTAGATAAGCTACTATGCGCTTGTTTCCAGGTGCATCTTCTCGGTCAATGACTGTCACTGAGCGCACGTTCGGATGTCTTGCCAGTACAGCCTCAATTTCTCCTAATTCAATGCGAAAGCCACGAATCTTAACTTGATTGTCAATGCGGGATATATATTCTATGTTACCGTCTGGCAGGTAACGAGCTAAGTCTCCAGTTTTGTAGAGGCGAGAACTCGGTTGATTGCTAAAGGGATTAGGGATAAATTTTTCTTTAGTTAAATCGGGACGGTTGAGATAGCCTTTAGCTAGCCCATCACCACCGATGTATACTTCTCCAGGAACACTGATAGGAACAGGTTGCAACTGAGTATCTAACAAATAAACCTCAGTATTGGCAATAGGACGACCGATCGGAATAGTTGTAGCTTCTTCTAAAACATCCTCTACCAAGTACCAGGTAGTAAATGTTGTATTTTCCGTCGGCCCATAAACGTGAAGCAATCGCTGAGGAGAACCCTTCTTGAGTACCTCTTTGACCCATTTAGGCTCGACAGCTTCTCCTCCAAATAGAAGATACTGCACTGATTCAAAAACTGAGGGGACTTCCCTGGCAAGTAAATTGAATAAGGCAGTGGTTAAGAATAATACGGTGATGCCTTGTGAGTGAATTTGATCGGCAAAATTATGAGGAGAAAGCGCTACATCTTTAGTAATGACAGCGAGTGAGGCTCCATTAAGTAAGGCTCCCCAAATCTCGAAGGTGGCGGCATCGAATGAGAAATTTGAGGCAAAAGCAACGACATCTGAAGATTGGAAGTAAATGTAGTTTGTATTCAATACCAAACGGTTTACTGCTTGGTGAGGAACAATAACTCCTTTCGGCTGACCTGTTGATCCAGAGGTGTAAATAACATAAGCTAAGTTTTCTGGTGTCACGCAAGTGATGAGAGGTAGTTCACTTTCCTTAGAGATTTCTTCCCAATCAGAATCTAAGCAAATTACCTGCACTTGACAATGTGGTAACGATGATATCAGTTTTTTCTCAGTTAATAGAACTGGTAGCTGCGAATCATCAAGCATATAAGCGATGCGCTCAGACGGATAGTTTGGATCGAGTGGGACATAAGCACCACCAGCTTTGAGAATGCCTAAGATTCCTACGATCATTTCAAAGGAACGTTCGACACAGATACCTACGAGTGTTTCTGATTTTACCCCCAGTTTTTGTAAATAGCTTGCTAATTGGTTAGCCTTGATGTTTAGTTCTCGGTAGGTTAGCTGTTCATCTTTAAAAATTACTGCTATGGCATCTGGTGTTTGTTCTACCCGTGCTTCAAATAATTGATGTATACAGAGATTATTCGGATAGTCTTGTTGCGTTTGATTCCACTCCACTAATAATTTGTGTTCCTCAATTGCTGTCAAAATGGGTAAATCTGATAGCCTTTGTTGTGGATTCGCTACAATACCCGCCAACAACGTTTGCCAATGTTCTATCATTCGGGTAATAGTTGTGGCATTAAAAAGGTCTGTACTATATTCAAATTCCCCTACTAATCCCTGTTCAGTTTTGTACAACGACAAGCTTAAATCTCACTTAGCTGTTTGATTAACTCCAGGCTCAGATGTGTTAATTGTTAAATCTTTGAGGATAATATTAGAGGCGGGTTCATGTTCTAAAGTGAAGACGACTTGAAACAAGGGTGAGTAGCTTAAATTCCGTTCTGGATGTAATGCTTCTACCAGCTTGTCAAATGGTAAATCTTGATGCTCATACGCTTCTAAAACAACTTTTTTTACTTGTTGTAATAAATCTAGAAAAGTAGGATTATTTGACAAATCTGTGCGGAGTACCAAATTATTAACAAAAAATCCAATCATTCCCTGAGTTTGAAGGTTTTGGCGGTTTGCAGATGGAGAACCAACAACAATATCAGGTTGATTGGTGTAGCGATAGAGCAATACTTTAAATGCAGTAAGGAGTAAGATAAAGAGTGTAACTCCCTGCTGCTGACTCAAATTTACGAGGGCTTCACTAATGTCTGGTTCAATCGTAAAAAATTGAGTTTCTCCGCGAAAGGATTGTACGGCAGGTCGGGGACGATCTATTGATAATTCCAACACGGCTGGCATTCCTGTTAGTTTTTGCTTCCAGTAAGCGAGTTGAGACTCTAAAACTTCTCCCTGCATCCACTGCTTCTGCCATACAGCAAAATCTACATACTGAAGATTGATTTCAGGTAAATGGGGTTTACCTTGTTCAACCAAAGCTGAGTAAATAGTCGTAAGTTCCTGAATAAAAATATTGACAGACCAACCATCAAAGATAATGTGGTGAATTGTTAGCAGTAAAATATTTTCTGTCGGGGTAAGCTGAACTAATTCTGCCCTTATTAAAGAATCTTCAGCCAGATTAAATACATGGCTAATCGCAAGAGAAGCTAATTTCTGACACTCTAAATCTCGTTGACTAGCTGACAAAGAACGCAAATCAACGACTGGTAAAGTAAAATCTCTAGTCGCATTTATGACTTGACCAGGTTTTCCATCAACGGTAATAAAGTTGGTGCGTAAGATTTCATGACGGGCGATCAATAATTGCAAGCTTGACTCTAAAGCAGCAATATCAATTTGACCGCTAAAATGCAAGTTCAGAGGAATATTATAGAAGGGGATGTTAGGCTGTAGTTCGTAGAGAAACCAAAGTCTCTCTTGAGCGAAGGAAAGAGGGAATGTATTGTTTTTTTTTCTGGATATCGGAGTGATCGCAGTGATTTTAGCTTGAAGATTAGCTTGTTGCAAAAATGAGATAATCTCTGCTTTGCGATCGCTAATTTCTGACTTGAGAGCCGGGGTAAGAATCCCTTCAGGAGCTTTGCAACGGAGGCGTTCCCCTTCCAAAAACAGATTAATATCTAACTTGCGTAAATGATTAATAAACTGAATGGTATTCATTAAAATTCTACCTCCTCTAGATTATTGGTGTTAGTTTCAATATTTTGGGTTGCCCAAGAAATTGCTTCAATGTAGCTTGAAAAACCTGCTACACTTGGAGCCTCAAACAACTTAGACAAGGGCAGATTTAACCCCAAATGGGAACTTAGTTTTGAGAGCAATTGAGTTGCCAGTAAGGAATGCCCACCCAATTCAAAAAAGTTGTCATGGATGCTGAGTTTCTCGACTCCCAAAACTTCAGCCCAGATAGATGCAACTAATTCTTCTGTTGGAGTTCGAGGAGCTATAAACTCTGCTTTTTCAATTAAACTTTTGAGGTCTGGTGCTGGTAATAATTTGCGGTCTACTTTGCCATTGGGGGTCAGTGGCAAGGACTCCAAAATTACAAAAGCACTAGGCACCATATAGTCTGGTAGTCGCTCTTTCAGAAAATGCCGCAGGTCACCAACGGTGGGCGCAGCTTCCTGAAAAGGGACAGCGTAAGCGACCAGACTTTTTTGGCTGGGAATATCTTCTCGAAGTACGACTGCAACAGAGAGTAAGTTCGGATGTTGACTCAATGCTGCTTCAATTTCACCAAGTTCAATCCGAAAACCACGAACCTTCACTTGGTCATCTATCCGACCGAGGTATTCAATATTACCATCGGGCAGATAGCGAACCTGGTCTCCAGTTTTATAAAGGCGTTCGGTGGGAGAGTCATTAAAGGGGTTGCGAATGAATCGCTCATTAGTTAAATCAGGACGGTTTAGATAGCCTCGTGCCAAACCAACGCCGCCGATGTATAACTCACCCGGAACACCAATGGGTACGGGCTGTCCATTGCGATCTAAGATGTAGGTACAGACATTCCCAAGAGGACGACCGATGGGCAACTCTCTCAATGTAGCGTCGGCTGCCGATACTTCGTATATCGTCGCTCCTACAGTTGTCTCTGTTGGGCCGTAATTATTCAATAGACGTACTTGTTGTCCTACACATTCAAACCAGGTTTTCAGTCGTTCTGGCAGTGCTTTTTCTCCCCCAAGAATGACCAAACGTAAAGAAGGGGGTAATGCAAGAGTTTTTGGGCTCAAGAAAGCAGTCAATTCATGCCAGTAGGCTGTGGGCAAAGCCATTACACTTATTTCCCTGTTCTGGCACTTCTGCAAAAATCCCTCAAAAGAATCCAGCATTGTATCGGTACGCAATACTAACGTTGCACCCGATGTCAAGCTGGTATAAATTTCTTCGGCACTAACATCAAAACTAATTGAGGAGAATTGCAGAATGCGATCTGACTTCTCTATTTGATATTCAGCGATCGCAACCGTCGTATAATTAACTAGCGATTTGTGTTCAATTAAAACACCTTTAGGTTTTCCAGTAGATCCTGACGTATAGATAACATAAGCTAAATTTTCTGGCTGTACTTCGCTTGAAGGATTTTCTTGACTGTGTAAAGAGATTTCTTCCCAATCAGAATATAAGCAGATAACACGAGCCGAATTAGCAGGAAGTTTCTCGACCAGCTTTTGTTGAGTTAGCAGCACTCGTACTGAGGAGTCTTCTAGCATGAAAGCCAAACGTTCTTTTGGATATGTCGGGTCGAGTGGAACGTAAGCACCACCTGCTTTGAGAATTCCTAATATTCCTACTATCATCTCAAGGGAACGTTTGACACAAATTCCTACTAAAACTTCAGGTTTTACCCCTAAAGTTTGCAAATAATGTGCTAACTGATTGGCTTTTACATTCAATTCTCGATAAGTCAGTTTTTTCTCTTCAAAAACCACCGCCACAGCATCAGGAGTTAATTCCACTTGTTTTTCAAACAATTGATGGATGCACTGATCTTGAGGATAATTTTTCTGAGTATGATTCCACTCTATTAATAACTGATGCTGTTGGGTTGCGGTCAGCAAAGGTAACTCTGAAATAGGCAGTTTGGGATTAGCAACAATTTCTGATAGTAATGTTTGTAGATACCCCGTCATCCGAGCGATAGTTGACCCATCAAACAAGTCAGTGTTGTATTCCCATTCCCCGATAAAACCATCATTAGTATTTTGAAACGATAGATCCAAATCAAACTTAGCGTAGTTAGTTTCTACTATCAATTTTCTCACTTCTAATGCAGGTAAAGAGAAGTTAGATATCGACTTATTTTCAACCCCAAACATGACCTGAAATACAGGGGAATGACTTAAAGAACGCTCTGGTTGCAATGCTTCTACTAATTCCTCAAAAGGCAGATCTTGATGAGCGTATGCTCCCAATGTCACTTCCCTGACTTGACGTACTAACTCTTCAAAACTGGGATTTAACGATAAATTAGTAGCTCTCAGAGCTACAGTATTGACGAAAAATCCGATTAGCTGTTCTGTTTCTTGATAATGACGATTAGCGACAGGCGTACCTACTACAATATCATCCTGACCCGATAAGCGATAAAGCAACGTTTGAAATGCTGTTAAAAGCAACATAAATGGGGTAACACCCATGCGTTTGCAAAGTGAAATAATAGCTTCACTTAGTTCAACAGGAAGTTGAAAAGATTGGTGTGCGCCTCGGTAACTTTGAATCGCTGGTCTTGTGTTCCGGTCGGTGGGTAATTCTAATAAAGCGGGAATTCCTTTGAATTGTTCCTGCCAATAGTTAAGTTGTGTTTGAAATACTTCACCAGTTAACCAGTTGCGTTGCCAAACAGCAAAGTCGGCATATTGTATAGATAATTCTGGCAAGACTGGAGTTTGATTATTACATAATGCTGTATAAATTGTGCTTAGTTCGCGTTCGAGTACCTAAATTGACCAGCCATCAGCAATAATATGGTGGAAGACTAATACAAAGATATAATCTTGCTTACCTAATTTCAGCAAAGAACTTCTTAGTAGAGGTTCTTGTTGGAGGTTAAAAGGTTGATTTGCCAACTGAGTAATTAATCTTTTCGCTTCAATTTATCTCGCTTCTTCAGATAAACTTTCTAAGTCTATAATCTGCAATTTCAGCTTGAGATTAGCCTGAATAATTTGAACGGGTTTGCCATTTTGAGTAGTAAAGTTAGTCCGTAAAGCTTCGTGACGAAGAATAATCTCATTGATACTATTCTCTAAAGCACTGATATTGAGTTGACCGTTCAACCGTAAAATGTTCGGGATGTTGTAGAATCCACTTTCGGGTTGTAATTGGTCAAGGAACCACAATCTAGCTTGGGCAAAGGATAATGGGATTTCGGTTGTGCGTTGAACTGGGAATATAGGCGGTCTTTGTACAGGTTTTTCGTTACTTAGTAAAATTTGAATTTGTTCTGCTAGTGAAGCAATAGTAGGGGATTCAAATAGATGGCGTAACGGGACTTCCACAGCTAAATTTGTGCCAATTCTAGAAATAATTTGAGTCGCTAATAAGGAATGTCCTCCGAAGCTAAAGAAATTATCATTAATTCCTATTTGTTTAATTCCTAGTACCTCTGCCCAAATGTTCGCTAATATTTCTTCTAAGGGAGTGCGCGGTGCAACAAAAGTTAATTCGAGTTCGGGTCGAATTTCTGGGGCGGGTAAAGCACGACGGTCTACTTTACCATTTGGAGTTAAGGGGAGGTGTTCCAGTGTGACAAAAGCACTGGGTATCATGTAATCGGGGAGTTGCTGTTTGAGGAAATGGCGCAGGTCAGCAACGGTGGGTGATACTTCTGTTTGGGGAACGAGATAAGCTACTAATTGTTGGGTATCTGTGGTATTTTCAATGGCAATAACTACAGTTTCTCGTATAGCTGGGTGTTGGATTAATTTTGCTTCAATTTCGCCGAGTTCGATGGGAAAGCCGCGAATTTTTACTTGATTGTCAATGCGTCCGAGAAATTCAATGTTACCATCTGGTAAATAACGAGCCAAATCACCAGTTTTGTATAGGCGCGAATCCAGTTGGTTGCAAAAAAGATTGGGAATAAATTTCTCTTGTGTCAAATCGGAACGGTTGAGGTAGCCTCGTGCTAGCCCCACACCACCAATGTGTAGTTCTCCCGGAACCCCAATGGGAACAGCTTGGAGGTAGCGATCTAAAATATATGTCTGCACATTACAAATTGGACGACCGATCGGCAACTGGTTTAATATCGTGTTATCTGCTGATAACTCACATATTGTGGCTCCTATAGTAGCTTCTGTCGGGCCGTAATTATTGACCAGACGTACTCGTTGTCCTACATACTCAAGCCAAGTTTTCCATCGTTCGTTCAAGGCTTTTTCCCCACCAATAACTACTAGGCGTAATGATGGAGGAAAAACAAATTTTTCTTGACTTAAAAAAGCTGTTAGTTCATGCCAGTAAGCTGTTGGTAATACTAAGACGGTTAATTCCCAATCAATACACTTTTGCAGGAATTGCTCAATTGAATCTAACATGGAATCGGTACGCAATACAAGCGTTGCACCTGATGTCAAGCTGGTATAGATTTCTTCGGCACTAACATCAAAACTAATTGAGGAGAATTGGAGAATACGGTCGCGACAGCGATGCGTAACATTATTGCACCTGTCTATCTCATATTCAATAGTGACAGCATTGACATAATTCACCAAAGATTGATGTTGGATCGTTACTCCCTTTGGTTTTCCAGTTGAGCCAGAGGTATAAATTACATAAGCTAAGTTTTCTGAGTGTACGCCACAGGCAATATTTTCTTCACTATATTGAGCGATCGCTTCCCATTGTGTATCCAAGCAAACTAACTGTGCTTTATGTTGGGGTAGTCTATCAACTAACCTTTGTTGAGTCAGTAGGACTGGTACAGCTGAATCCTCTAGCATGAAAGCCAATCGTTCGCTAGGGTACGCGGGGTCTAGCGGAACATAAGCACCACCTGCTTTGAGGATACCCAACAGACCAATTATCATTTCCAGCGATCGCTCTACGCAAATCCCGACCAAAACTTCTGGCCCTACTCCGAGTGATTCGCTACGCGACAGCTTCGCTGAACGCAGATAATGAGCGAGTTGGTTAGCTTTTGCATTCAATTCTCGATAAGTTAGTTGTTGGTTTTCAAATACCACTGCCACAGCATCAGGAGTTAATTCGACTTGTTCCTCAAACAACTGATGGATGCACTTATTCTGCGGATACTCAGCCCAAGTATTATTCCAATCTACTAATAGCTGCTGCTTCTCTTTTAGAGTCAGCAGTGGCAATTCACCAACGTGCCCATTCGGATGAGCAACCATTCCTGACAACAAAGTTTGGAAATGCCCCAAAATCCGGCTGACAGTATCATTATCAAATTGGTTAGCATCGTAACTAATTTGAATAGACAACTCATCACCAGGCACAACTCCTACAGTTAAAGGATAATTTGTTCTTTCAAAAGCTCCAATATTCTTAATTTCTATACCCCCTTGAGATTCTAATAAAGAAGAATCTATTGGATAATTTTAAAACACAACAATGCTACTAAACAAAGGCAAGTTCCTCGTCACATCACTTTGACCTTGAATTTCTACTAGCGGACTGTAAGAATACTGCTCTCGCTCAACTTGAGAAACCTGCAATTGTTTTAGCCAAGACAATAATTCAGTTTCAGCAGATATCTGCACTCGTACAGGCAAAGTATTAATAAATAGCCCTACCATCGACTCCACTCCCGACAAAGCTGGGGGTCGTCCCGATACAGTCGCTCCAAATACCACATCTGATTCTCCACTATAGCGACTGAGCAACAAAGCCCAAGCTCCCTGCATTAAAATATGGACACTGATACTGCTGAAGTATCATAAATTTTATTTTCTCCGATTTCGGCTGGATAATCTACAGGTAGAGGTGTAATCTGAGAGTTTAATTGTGTTAGCCAGTAGTCTAGTTCTGCTACTGCTGTTTGAGTTTGTGCATATTCAGTGAGTCGGATTCCCCAATCTTGGAAAGAAGTGGTTTTTGCTGGTAATTGAATGGTTTTATCCTGACTTAGTTGTTGGTATGCTACACTCAAATCTTCTAACAAAATCCGCCAGGATATACCATCTACTGCTAAGTGATGAATGATAATTAGTAACCGATTAGCTTGTTGATTGCCTAGATGAAATAAAGCAACTCTGATAATTGGACTGTCTGACAGGTTTAGGCTGGCTTGTAGTTGGTTAGCAGTGGCTTCAATAGCGGTAATTTGTTCGCTTTGTCCAATTTTAGATAAATCAATTATGCTAAAAATTTCGCTTTCTTCAGCAGGAGCGTTAATAAGTTGCCAAGTGTCACCGTTGAGGATTAAGCGTAGGCGTAAAGCATCGTGATGTAGCAGCAGTTGTTGAAAAACTTGCCGCAATATTTCTGGTTTTACGTCCGGCGATATTTCAAATAGAAATGATTGGTTGAAATGGTGCGGTTCGGGTAAGTTTTGTGAGGTAAACCAGTGCAGAATGGGGGTTAAGGGTACAATACCCGTGACTAACCCTTGTTCGGTTTTAATTTCTTTAGTGGTAGTGACAATTTGCGCTAATCCGGCAATGGTTTGGTGTTGAAATAAGTCTTTGACGGTGAGGTGGAGATTAGCTTGATGACAGCGTGCAACTATTTGTATGCTAATAATGGAGTCGCCACCTAATTCAAAGAAGTTGTCGTGAATGCCCACTTCTTGTAATTGGAGAACTTCTGCCCAAATGCTGGCGAGGATTTTTTGGGTGGCTGTTTGCGGAGGGACTTTAGTTGTGGCTCGTTGTTGATGTGCTGAATAGGGTTTGGGTAACGCTTTAGTATCTATTTTGCCATTAGGAGTGAGTGGCAGAGTTTCCAGCATGATAAAAGTGGCTGGAATCATGTAGTCGGGGAGTATCTGTTTGAGGAAGTTGCGGAGGTCGCTGCTTGTTGGTGCTGCTTGTGGTTTGGGGACGATATAAGCTGCTAATTGTTTGTTTCCTATGTTGTTTTCGGTGGCGATGACGACTGTTTGTTTAACTGATTGGTGTTGCGAGATAGCCGTTTCAATTTCGCCTAATTCGATGCGGAATCCTCTGATTTTTACTTGGTTGTCAATGCGACCGATATATTCGATGTTGCCGTCACTTAGATAACGGGCTAAGTCTCCAGTTTTGTAAAGGCGTTCACCCGGTTCATTGCTAAAGGGGTTGAGGATGAATTTTTGTTGGGTTAAATCAAGTTGATTGAGATATCCTCTTGCTAGCCCCACACCAGCAATATGCAATTCTCCAGGAACACCGATGGGAACGGGTTGCAGATAGCGATCGAGAATATAAACTTGAGTATTATCAATCGGACGACCAATATGAGGCAACGTATTATCAGTGCGATCGCAGACAACCAATCCAGAAGTCGTGACCACCGTGTTCTCAGTAGGCCCGTAGTTATTGACTATCTTGAAGGGAATTGAAGCTGATGGATACTGATGAAGCTTATCTCCACCTGTCAGCATAATTCGTAAAGCTCCGTCACAGGGCCATTGCAGAGACAACAGCTTTTCTGCGATTGGGGTAGGGACAAAAGTAATGGTTATTTCTTGGGTCAACAGCCAGTCACGCAATTCTCCTGGAGAGAGAAGAATCTCTGGCTTAACTAAATAAATACTTGCTCCCGATGCTAAGTAAGGCCATATTTCCCACACAGAAGCATCGAATGCGGTTCCAGCTAGCTGAGTAGCTCGATCTGATAATGTTACCTCAAAGGCGTGTTGATGCCAGAAAACTAGATTTAACACCCCTGAATGGGGAATCAAAACTCCTTTAGGTTTTCCAGTTGAGCCAGAAGTGTAAATGATGTAAGCCAAGTTTTCTAGTGTCACGCCACTTTGAGGAGCAACTTTACTTCCTTTTGAGATTTCCTCCCAATCAGAATCTAAGCAAATTACTACTTGCGCTTGATGCTTTGGTAACGAGGTAACCAGTTTTTGTTGAGTTAATAGAACTGGTAGCTGCGAATCATCAAGCATATAAGCGATGCGTTCAGATGGATAGGCAGTGTCTATAGGGACGTAAGCACCACCTGCTTTGAGAATGCCTAATAGTCCTATAATCATTTCCAAGGAACGCTCTATGCAAATCCCTACTAAAACTTCAGGTTTGACTCCTAAAGTTTGCAAGTAATGAGCTAACTGATTGGCTTTAGTATTTAATTCTCGATAAGTTAGTTGTTGGTTTTTAAACACCACCGCTACTGCATTTGGTGTAAGTTCAACCTGTTCTTCAAATAACTGATGGATACACTTATCCTGGGGATATTCTTTTGTAGTATTATTCCACTCGACTAATAGCTGGTGGCACTCCGTTTCTGTCAGCAGTGGCAATTCTGAAATCGGCTGAATAGGATTGGCGGCGATCGCTTTGGTTTCTGATTGAGGTGGGGGTTCTATTGCGATCTGGGGTGCGGTTGCGATCGCTGTGGGTGAAGATTTTTCAACTGCCAATTCCTTAATTTTGAAGGCGGTATCACGATTAACTGGGGAGAGAACCAAAAGCCAAGTGTCTTTGAGTTTATGAAGTTCGTGTTGTTTGGCTAACCCCGCTTCTTTAGCTTTTTCGTAGGTGGCAACTGCATGATCCTTTGTGAACAAGAAAAGCCTCATCGAATCGGCATGGGCATCAAAAAATATCATCGGATGAGCGTGTAGCAGTTCGGAATTAGCCCTCGAAGTCGTCGCTGTCGGTTCGGCTTCCGGCACGTCTATTTTTGCTGATTTTTTGTCGTTAATCAACCGATTCAAAGCATCTTCATCACTCACACCAAACACATACAGACTGCCATCCGAGAAAGACTCGAAGTTATTACAGATACCCCGTTTTCTCGCTTCATTGCCAAACAAATCAGCCTCATTTTGACTCTGAAAACGAAGCGTTGAATGATACTCTTGAAACTTATTTGAGGGAAGATTGTCAATCTCACTCTCTCCATCAGTAGTCGCAGTAAATAGGGTTTCAAGTTTCTCTTTAAGGCTTTGCATGACTTCGCCATCATCGCCAAATTCTTGCACGACATCTTCAAGAACTTTTAGGGCAGATGCCGCATTATTCTCATTTTTTCTCAGTTTGTCTTGCTCGGATTGCAATGCGTTAATCTTCTGGTGGAGCGAGGCAATCTCCACATCATATTGTTGAATTCGGTGAGTAAATAGTGTCATTGGTTATCCTCTCCAATTCGTTTATTAAATGTGTCGGATTTGGGAAGTGTTGCGACCCCCCTCATTGATTTTCTTGGAACTTAACCCATTTTATATCAATATTGATCATTTCGTCAATTCCTTAACTTGTCGATATAAGTATGGTAACTAAATTGATTTTAAGATGTGGGTGCTACCCGTTCCATTAAGATAAAAACCGTGCAGTTTGTATGATTTACTCAAACTCTCAAAGCAACGACCGAACTTTAAAATTAATTGATCGGTAAGTGATACCCAAAGCAGTCATCAAGCTCAGTTTGTGGATGGTTGTTTCGGGTAAAGGCGCTGGCATTACACTTGATACTACAACCCACTTAATTCTACTCAGCACACCGAGGCATTACCAAGCTCAAATCAAGCCTCACAAACGCTCAATTCTGCACTACAGATGCACAATATAGCAATTCCAAATGAGTTATAATAAATGTAAGGTTAGCAATAATATCCAAAAGCTGGCAAAAGAAAATGAACCATTACGACGAAATAGACGATTTTATCAATCAAACAAAAGATCCTAGAGAAATAAAAACAGCTATTGCTGTCAAACTCAAACTACAAGGAAAAACCTACCGATTTACCGCAATCTATTTAGGATTGCTATATTCCTATATCTTCATCTAAAGGACGTAGCTGTTTCAAAAGTAAAAATGTCCAGAATGTTACGGTTGGAAAAAATAAAGGAAGGAGAATCTCTGCGGTAATATAAAGTTGTAAGCTAACCAAGCCATAAGTTACTGTTGTACCAACAAACAATAGTATAAAGAACAATCTACTTAATTTTATTTTTATAAAGGAATATTGTGAGACGATAAATGTTACTCCTTTTGACAAAAAAATTGCTATTAATACCATCCACAAATCGGGGATAGGTATAACTAATCGCCGATTAATCCAATGATGAACCATGTAGGCGTGAGCTTCACCCCCTGGAAAAATAGGTCGTAAATCTGGGGGATTTTGTTGCGATCGCCAATAGGCAAGGGCAGTCGGAACAGCAAAGTTATCTTCACCTTCAGCATCTATACCAGCCTCTCTGTATCCTCCCGGTGCAATCAAAATCACAAAGTTGCCTTCTGGAATGAGTTTATCAATCTCGGTGGGTTGTTCAAGAAGTTGCCAAGCTGGAACGGTTTTAAAAACTTGTTCAGGCGGAATCGAGAAATCAATAATCGGGTGTAACCACCATTGACGCAGTAAATAGGCCCAATTTGTTAGGGGGTGTACTACAGCTTTTGGAGAAAAGAGTGTCGCATAGTCTTTTCCGGTTGCATCAAGGAAATAGGCTTTCAATTGATAAATTAACTGAGTAGAAGCATCAAGTTGGGGTTGGAGGGTGTGTTCTGTCTGTTCGTTGTGTATCCAGTAGCCTAAAGCTAGAAGATAGGATAAAGGCAGAATACGCTGTTCGGAACGATCCCGCAAAGGAACAAGACTCATATATTTGGGAGGAGCGCCTAACACCCGTAGATCCCCGTTAAAACTCCAGTTAGGGCTGGCAATTTCGGGTAAAACTTCAAACCATCCGCCCGTTGAGCGTTTTTTTGTCGCAAAGACAAACCAAGTCCCTTGTTTTTCAACCGCTTGACGGAGGGAATTTGCTAATATCGCGTCTTTTTCTGGTTGATGGCGATCTAACAGATAGTCAATCCCGACAACAGGTGCTTCTAACGCTGCAAGTTGGTCAATAATTTTGGCAATATAAGCGCGATCCATCGGTCGAGGATCGTCAATTTTAGCCCGTTTGATCGATTCTTCGTCAATGGAAACCATCAGCACTTTCGGTGTATCCTGGGGAACTTGTTGGGTGACTTGGCGATAAACTGACTGCACCCATAACCTGGTATCTAACAAAAAACCTTGAATAGAGAGTTGCCAACTCAACCCAACTAAAACTAGAGCTACAAAAGTTTCTAAGGGAGTAATCAAACCAAGAGTATGAGTAAATAGAAGATGACTAAATGTTCGCTTTCTCAACTCCTGACTTGCATTTACAAATTGATAATCTAAGTCACTTAAGCTTCTTCCTTTTGCCCAAGTCAATGCTTCCCATAAAGCTTTTCCTTGCAGAAGTCTTGACCGATCTTGACACCCCGAAGCAATCCAGGCGTTCAATGCTTCCATATAAGGTCGTAAGTCGCTGAGGGTTTGTTCAATCCAACTGAGGTTAAATATTTCTTGACAAACCCGATTATAGACCTTGATTTTGCCTTTCTCACTAACAACTAAACCTGTTAGTCGCAACTCCATTTGTTCGGTGCTGTGTTCAACTGTAATCTCCCCTTGCTGTAAAATTTTTGAATATAAATTTAACAGCCGACGTATTTTTTTGTCATTTTTTAGAATGCGATCGCGAATTGTTCTCAGGTGTTCGGGTTCATCCTGATATTCCCAATTTTCAATTATATAAGATTGTACAAGTTGCCCAACCCACTCGGCTTCATTGTCCTCGGTGAAAATGGAGCTTGAGATCTGAACCAGTTGACAGAGTTTTTGGGTTAAAAAGGGTTGTCCTCCCGTCCACTTTAAGATTTCTCGCATTACGTTGGAGGGATTTTTAACTTGCTCAGAAAAACCCAAGCACAAAGAGGCTGTTTCATCCAGTTTAAAGCCCTGTAGCTCAATAGCTTGACCAATATTAAGGGGAGTTTTAGTTTTTTTCCGACGCGATAACAGATCCAGTACAAGAACTTGTTGAGATCTTTCAAGACTTCTGTTTCCAGGCTACCCAGATGCAGATAAACGGTTCGATAGTTTTGATGAACTGCATAATCAAGAATTCTCGCCATCAATGAGGTTTTACCCATTAATTTCGGGGCTTTGATCCGCAGGAGTGAACCGGGTTTGAGAACGGTTTCATAGCATCGGGACTCTATGGGTGGACGCTCGACATAGAATGGAGAATCGAGAGGAACTGGGCCATCAGGATATTCAAGTTCAACGGGTGTTTGCAGTTGCGATCGCCTTTCTAATGCGGTGCGAAAGTTAGATTTATTGACAGTTTCACCCAATGCTTCCGACAGTTTCTTCCACAGTCTGCGCCCCACATCGCGCTGGAGATAATTTGTGGTGTACCCAGCTTCTTCTGCTATTTGTTCGTAGCTGAGACTGTTCCAAGCCCCCTGAAGAATGGTTTTCTCGCGATCGCTGAGATGTTCTCCAGTCTGGGTATATACGGCGGTATCCGCGACAGTGAACGCCTCTTCAAAGTCCATTGAGATCTCGATGGTACATACTTTTTATCTAGTTTGACATACTTTGCATCCGATGCTGACAGACAAGGTTTGAGTTGGACAGAACAATTTTCCCACATTTCCAGACTTCTAACTTTGACATACCATACCGTTGATTTACTGAATTTAACTCCATACTTTTTCCAATGGTCTGTCTTTAAATGAAATGGGATTTTAGTCTTAGTGAAGACTTTCTGGGTTGACTCAAATTTCCAATTTAGGAGAACAATATGAAGACTTTTTTATCTCTGGTCATTTGCCTCACTGCTGTTACTTTCTCTTGGGAGTCGGGTTATATTTCCAATTCGTGTACTGACGGTCAATCATCTTCTTGTGTTCAAAGAAATCCCAACAATGAGCCTCCCCGGTCACAAGATGGTGGTTCTCGATTTTCTGAACCTGTTCAAACTTTCCTCGATCTCTAAAAACTCCTAATAGTTCAATCTTAATTCTACGCCGCACACCGAGGCATGACCAAGCTCAAATAAAGCCTCATAACCGCCCAATTCTGCACTACAGATGCACAATAGTGGTAGAATGAGTGAAAATAATCAATGCTTTTCTCTCACTCGGTACTCGGTTTGTTGTCAAGAACGATGCTCAAAGCAAGCTCACTCCCAAGAAGTATCAAACCCGGACACCTGTTTGAAGTTAATCCCCTTTCAGAAGGCGAATTCAAACAACGTCAGCAACAAGCCCACAATTAACTCGATAAAGCTTGGCTCATTCTCCAACGAATTAAGCCCCATTTAAGAAAGCATTAATGAAATCATCTATTCCGAAATTTAAAGTGAAACCTGGCTATAAACCGCAATCGCTAGATACAACTCCCGAAGTGGATTTATTGGGGTTTGAGTTACTCAAAAAACGCTCCCCCTCACAGAGATTGGAAATGGGAGCAGCAATGAATAAAAATGCTCGTCGGTTTTCTATTTCCTGTTTTCGCCAACGGTTTTCTCAGCTATCCGATGCAGAATTGGCTCAAAAGCTGGCTTTAGCTTGGTTGGGAGAAAATGATTTTCCCGGTTTAACTTCTACTCAAAATCAAATGAATTGGATTCAAGATTCAATTGCTTTGGCTGAAAAATTGCACCCCATTTTTGAATCGCTAAATATTCCCTATTATATAACTGGGGGTGTTGCTGCGATCGCTTATGGAGAAGTTCGGACAACTCGTGATGTGGATATTGTTATGTTTATTCAACCTGCTGATATTATTGTATTGGCGGCTGAGTTAGAACAGATGGGTTTTTATGTTCCGGGTGTGGAAGATATTATTGAAGGTCGAATGCGAATATTACAAGTGACCGATATTGAAACGATTTCCCGTGCTGATATTATTTTAGCAAATAATGATGAATTTGAACGCATTCAATTTGAACGCAGAAAACAATATGAAACTCCCGGTGGTATTCGGGTTAATTTAGCCTCTCCAGAAGATATAATTCTCAATAAACTTCAGTGGAGAAGTTCTGTTCAATCGGATAAACAATGGCGAGATATTTTGGGGATATTGAAAGTACAAGGAGAATCCCTAGACTTTGATTATCTAAACTCTTGGTCGAATTGTTTGGGATTTAATGAAGATTTACAACAAGCGCGAATAGAAGCCGGACTTTAAATTTTATTCAGGGGTTGGATTACATTGATTGACCTGGTTTTGTTGGCGAATTATTCCGGTATTTTTTGGGTCATAACCCACTAATATAACATCTCCATTTTCAGTTCTTATCCATCCCCTCGCCGGAACAATAGTTCTAGAATCAATCGGATTATTATCTCGTTTTTTTGATTGTTGTGAACGACGTTGCGGGGAATTATTAACTGAAGGAGTTACAGGTTCAATCAGAGATAATTCTAACTCTGGAACTGCCAATAAATCTTGAGTGGGGTTTGGTGCAATTCCTCCACGTCCAGTAATAATAAATGCGCTATTTCGACCTTTTTGGCAGGGGTCTTGAGCGATTAGCGCCACCGGGTCAACAACGCTTTGAGGAAGTTCAACTAATCCCGAACTGGGGTCAATTTCTGAGTTCAGGCTAACCGTTCCGCTAAATGAAGCACCGAGTTCAGAAGTGGCGGTAATATCACTCGCTAAGGTTTGTTGAGTACGAAATTGGGTTCCAAAAATGAAGAATTTCGTTGAGCCGAGCCTATAAAACCACTAACAATCTGACCATGACGAGAAGTTCCAACAAGTTCTATTGTTCTAGCGTTAACAATTAAATCTCCCCCATTTCCTGTTCCTGATGTATCAACAACCACGGCAAATATAGTGCTGGGAGTTCGAG
The DNA here is from genome assembly GCF_034932365.1 of Limnoraphis robusta BA-68 BA1. NCBI lineage: Bacteria > Bacillati > Cyanobacteriota > Cyanophyceae > Oscillatoriales > Sirenicapillariaceae > Limnoraphis > Limnoraphis robusta. The sequence continues at coordinate 124,447 of NZ_JAYGHR010000061.1, forward strand.
CAAATTCATCTTCAGAAACCTCCCGAATTTCCGAAACGCCAATTAACTTAATTTCATCTGCTTGAATATTTAATTCTCCGGCATTTCCCATAGAAGTAGTTTCTAGGCCTATTTGCGCTCCATTTTGAACGACAAGACGGCGAGTGTCAAGACTGATATTTCCCCCGTCACCTTCAGCCCTACGTTCAACTAATGTAAACAAGCCACTCGGAGATTGAGTATTTGCAGAAATACCTGTTAATTCTATATCGTTTGCTCTAATATTTAGATTGCCACCATTACCCACATGATGGCTGAATCCTTTTTTTAGAAGAAAACTCAGCGCCGCTTAACCTTTATATTCTAATGTCAGAATATTCGGATAATTAACCACAAGATTAAATAACTTTAACCATTTAACTCCTATAATAATCTCAGGCAAGCTTTTTCCGACTTGCACCGGAATAGCAAACTGTCTACCATCAATAATAATTAGACCATCGTAAATATCAAACCGACCCTTTCCTTGGGCTATCGGAATCATCACATCCGATTCACTTAATTCCCAATCGAAGGCTTCAAGATCTTGCTTATCAATGGCTAAATAACCTGCGGTAAACCCTGTATCTAAAAGTACATCGGTTGTCAAAATTTCTCCATCGGAAGTAACCAAACCCACTTCAAACATTAAACCACCATCTTCTCGAAATTGTCCGTGAATCATTGAATGTTTTAAATATTCCCCCAAGTTCCATCTTCACTATTAATTTTATAGATGATCATTGACGAAACTTTAGGACAGTATCGCTTAATTCGCCAAAACAGATTCTCCCAATCTTCATCTAATAAGTAATAACCGCAATCGACATCGATAGCAATGTACCAGGTGGGGTGGGTATTGATAAACTGTTTCTGAAGCTTTTTAAACCGGGGGTATCCTTTTCGGGCTTTTTCTTCCCCTTGCGCTTCCCATTCATCCAGTTTTTTCTGAGTATAACGGTCTTCTGCAAATATGCGTCCGCGTTTTGTTGAACGCTTATATTCAACTCGTCTTAGGTGTTCGGGAACTTCGCTGACAATTGGCATAATTGACCTGAAAACTCTAAACTAATAATATTATATCAAATTGATTGATTTTTTAATTCTTCAACCAACTTAATTTATATTTCATCACTCTCAGCGAGAAAACTCCCATCTTTTTGACGGGAGCCATTTTATTTTAACTTTTTGGGGACTGTACTGCTGATACTCTTCAACGGTTATAGCACTACGCATTATGGTTAGGACATTAGTAAAAGCGAAAAGTTGAGGCAGTGCGGTCTTGGGGTCCCCCCAAGTAGAGCAACTGCCGTGGCGGTGTCGGTTTCCGTCCCGCCAAACTTTTTAAGAAGCTGAAAATCTTTTCTAGTCTCACTTTTGCCTTTTGCCTCTTGCCTCTTGCCTAGCGCGTAGCGCTATATTACCTCATCAGACGAAAGTGAAGTAATCTTCTTCTAGATTGGGGAATGGAGTGCCTTGAATCATAGCAACTAATTCTTCTTGTTCTCCATTAATCCAGTAAAGGGAAGCACCAAAAGGTAAGCCGTCGGGTTGATCTCCTAAGCGATAATCCTGACGATTTCCATGCAACTGAATCGTATCATTTTCGGCATCAAAATCGACGATGAGAGCATAATCACCAAAACCGGGATTAGTCGTATTGTCATTGTAATAGAATTGGAGATCATCACCTAAAACGAAGGTATCAGCACCTTCTCCGCCTTGGAGAGTATCAATTTCCCCAACTCCTGGATTGTTGGTTTCGGGATTTACCCCAGTTAGAATATCTTCTCCATTATCTCCCCAGAGTTCATCGTTGCCGCGATCGCCAATCAGAGTATCATTATCTTTACCGCCATGTAGGGTATCATCTCCTTCACCGCCTTCAAGGAAGTCATCGCCTTGGTTTCCATTCAACCAGTCGTTTCCTGCGTCGCCAGAGAGATGATCTTGTGCTTCAAGTCCAAAGATGAAATCATTTCCTCCATCTCCATTGAGGATGTCACTGTCCTCTGTTCCCATTAGTTCATCATCGCGATCGCTACCTTCTATGGTTTGACCTGTGATCTTTTGGGGTTCAGGTAGTGTTTCAGGAGTGAGTGTAACGGTTGGTTCAGTTTCAGTATCGTTACCTTCACTACCATTAATAAAATCGTTATCACCATTACCATTAATAAAATCATTATCACCATTACCATTAATAAAATCATTATCACCATTACCTTCACTGATACCTTCACTGATAATTCCAGCAGGTCTAACTGTCACAGTGACAATATTATTATCAACATTGCCGTTACTATCTTGAATCGCATAGAAGATAATGTCTTCTCCTGTAAAACCATTATTGGGAGTGTAGGTAAGGGTATTATCTGGGTTAATAACTACTTCCGCATTATCAGAGGCAAAAATATCTACAATTTCAATTGCATCGTTGTCTGGGTCGCTATCGTTGTCTAAAACATTTATCGTGACTGATGTCGCAATCTCAGTATCTGCAAAATCGGGTTCAGCGATGGGGCGACTATTGCTAAAGTCGGGACGGGTAGTCGGGTCGATTTCTTCAGCGCTTTCAATTTGTTCGGTAAGTTTTGCACCCGTATTTTTATCGACAATTGCTGTAATATTTCTCGAACTCGTACCTAATTCTACTAAATCTTCTACTGTACCTTCTGGGTCATCGCTTTGGGCTACTTGCTGTACTTGGACGATTTTTATTGATTTTTCGCGGTCTTCGATAGTTCCATCGGCAGTAATATCATCAATGAGTTTGTTACCTTTGGTAATGATTTCTGCTGCACCATCAACAGTATTATCTTCTAATTCGGGAGCAAGTTCGTCGATAATTCCTGCTACTTGAGTTGAGTTGCTCAAGTCGAGATTTTCAGAGTTAGCGATTTCATTTGATAGCGCTTCAATAATTTCGGTTTCGTCAACTCCCGTTACCGCCTCTATTTGAACGAGGGTATTTTGTACCTGAACTTGTGCTGCATAGACTTCTAGCCAGTTGGGGTCGTCGTCGGAGGCTGCTTGTAAAGCATCGAAGTTGAGCAGATCCACATCTTCTAATAGTCCTAATGCGCTTTTAACTCGGTCTTGAGCTACTGCGGTATCGGTAGATTCAGTAAGTAGACGGGAGATGGTTGCTAAAGGATTGGTGACTAGATGTTGGAATCCGCCAGCTAATTCGGGAGATTGTGCAACATCGACAAATAATTTAGCTGGTTCGACAAAAGGATCGAGGAGATTTGTGCCATCATCAAAGACAGGAGAGAAGAGTTCTCCGCGATCAAATTCTCCGTTGCCATTGCTGTCTACAAACGACCATCGATCTACGGGCGTACTTTCAAGCACTACTTGTTCTAGTTCGTCTAATTCTAAGACACCATTTTCATTATTATCTTCTCCTGGATCTAAGATACCGTTATTGTTATCGTCTTCTCCTAGTTCTAAAACCCCATTCTCGTTAAGGTCGAAAGGAGAAATTGCAACTTCAGTACCATCGGGATTGAGAGGAGAAGCGATCAAGAAGGGTTCATTCTCATCTTGTACACCGTTGCCATTATTATCAATAAAATCAATTTTTAAGTTGTTTTCACCGCTAGGATTAACAACAGAGAAGGGTTCGTCAGGATCGAATTCACCGTTAGCATTACTATCTACAAAAACATAATCTGGGGATTCTCCTTCGACGACAACTCGCACGTCTAACAGACCGTTTTCATTGGTGTCAAAAGGAGTAATATCTAGCTCGTCCCCGCCTGTTTCATCCACTAAAGAAGAAGGTTCATTACTATCTTGTACGCCGTTATCGTTAACATCAATAAATACATACTGCTTGGTAATTTGCTGTCTTTGTTCGGCTTCAGAAAGAAAGGTTTTACCTAAGATATTTTCAATGGCGAGATTTTTTTCAACTATAGTTGCTGTCAGATTAGCGATTGCTGTTTCGTCGAGATTGGTGTTCGGGTCTTCAGCAATTGCAACGGTTAAAGCCTCGTTAATAATAGCAGTTACAGTATCAGTATCGGTAAGATCGGGGGCTTCTCCATTCTTAGCGCGGGTTACAATTGCTTGCAGAATAGCACTGGCAATTTGTGCTTCATTTACTGTAGAAGAAACCTCGTTATTGTCTAATTCTCCGTTGTCATTAACATCGAATAAACGAGATCCATCATCAGCTTGAACTACTTCTAAATCTCCATCATCAAACTGTTGGTTATTATTGTTATCAAGGTAAATTAAACCATCTTGAGTCAAAATATTGCTACTATTGATGGTTTGTCCTGTAAAAGCTGTTGCAGCAATAGTTTGGGTGGCTAAAATAATCAAATTTTGCAGTTGAGATTGTAAACCCAATACTGATAGTTCAGAAGTTTTGGGGTCATCATTATACAAATCGCTAGTTTCAGGTAAACCGAAAACATTAATTACTTCTGCTTGTGCTGTATCTAAATCGGGTTTGGCGATTTCACTAATTAAGCTAGTTAAAGGAGTGGCAACGGTCGCATTGGGAGTTGTAATAATTGGTGCAGTTTGTGGTAACGAAGTGGAAATATCAATGCCGTTAACAATAATCACTCTACCTTCTTCGGGATCGATAACACCATTACTATTAAGATCGAAGGGAGAGAAGGGAATATCGAGATCATAACTACCATCGGCATTACTAATGGTAACGGGTTCGTTGGGGTCTTGAATGCCATTGAAGTTGGCATCAAAAAAGACCGTACCGCCAGAAATTACCCCATCTATAACGCTACTAAAACTATTGCCTTTGCCCCCGATACTAAATTCAGCGAGGGGGAAAGTAGCAATTCGTTGCTCGAATACCGTCCTACCAAACAAGTCAACTTCTGCACCCAAAAAGGCGTTAACGATACCGTTTAATTGGAATAATTCAAAGGGTGTAGTAATGCGCGAAGCAATCTCCGAAGCCCGCAGTCTGCCATCATCCGTGCCGTTAATTTCCCCACCATCAATCAAATCCAGACCGATAATCCCTTCTAAACCTCCTTTGAGAAAGCCCGAAAGAACAACAAGATTTACACCCAATCCTGCTGCAATAGTAGCGGTAGCAACCAACTCATCGATATCTTCCCCTGTACCGTCTGGATTTTCGCGATCGCTAACAAAGAAACCATCGAGGACTCTAAAGGATTCTAAGGGGTCGAAATTATTAACAGACCATTGATTGAAACCAAAGGTATCAAAGCCAAAAGCGAGATCCAAAGCGACATTAAAATCCCCTTCTAACAAACCGCTAATCGGGCCAAAAATGGGAAACCTTTGTTCTACGTCGAATCCAACTTCTAAAGCGGGAAGATCGTAAGTAAAGAGGGCGACATCTTTACCCAAGAGCAAGTCGATCGCGCTCAAGGGATTGTTAATTAAAGGAATATCGAAATTATCGTTATTAAGTATTCTATTGGTATTTGCTTTTTGGATATCTCCGCTACCATCATCGGGAGCATCATCGAGTTGTTGCTCTAAATCTAGTGCGGACTCGGTTTGATCTGCTTCAACTTCACTCGGATCGGCATCGGGATCGCTAGGGTCAAAATTGCCCAACTCGAAAGAACCCACATCAATGAGAATGCCTTCATCGCCTGCGATCGATTCATTGAGAGCATCTGACAGAGCGAACAGTTCGGTAATTTGATCGAAAGCCTCCTGAAAGTTAGCGTTGGGAGTATTTCCCGTCAATTCTGCAATACCGAGCGCTAATTCAATCACGCTAATTTCACCATCACCATTATCATCCAAACCGTCCGCGATCCTAAGATCGTTGAGGATTTCCGTATCGGAGTTGAGAAAATCAACTATAGGACGAAAAGGATCGATGATGCTGTTAATGTTACCAATTACGGGGCGAGCAAAGTCGGAGAGAAAACTACCTAAATCTAGTTGCACGTCATTAAATGCGATCGTCGGTGAAAAATCGCCAACGGCTTCTCCATCTTCAAACGTAAACGAGCCAAATTCCCCAGCCAAATCGAAATTAATACTAGGAAAAGCAGTATCCGCTTGGATGCTCGTGACGGCTTTTAACCCCAAATTGGCAGTTGCCGAAGCACTGGGATTAAACAGGTTAGATATGTCATCAAAAGAAGCATTGCTAAGTTCTGTGCTAGTCAGGCGATCACCATCTAAATCTTCTTCTTCATCTGAATTTTCCCCATTATTTGAATCTTCATCATCAATGTCATTGAGTCCTAAAGTAAAATCAGCAATGACAGCCGTGGGGTTTTCTTCATCATTGACCAAATCGAGTTGCAAAAAGCCGAGATTCCCCGTTGCTTGGAAATCATCACTCAAACCCAGATCGACTCCTGCGGTAAAGTTAGTTTTTTCTGTATCGATAAAGAAACCGAATTCTTGGTTAATGCCAAACCCAAAATCAAATTGATAATCAAAATCGAGATCGACACTACCATCAACATCAATTCCCAATCCTGGCAAACCTAAATCCGCATCCAGATCGATATTGGCAAGGTTAAATTCTTTAGCAACTGTAATATCAAAAGTGGCTTCTTCTTCGGAGAGAGTTGCGATCGCTTCCACATCAACATCGAGAATCTCCTCAAGAGTTTCTTCCACTAACCCGCTAAGTTTCTCTACGTCTAATATTCCTCCTGTCTGCACCCGATTAATTAAGGTATTTTGGAAACTACCGATTAGATCTGGTGCGAGAGTTTCTAGAGAACCAATAAAGGGTAATTCAATGGCTCGAAACTGAGCGTCAATCGAATCTTGAATCGAATTGAGGGCATTATTTAAACCCCCTGCTGTCTCGATATTATCGAAACTGAGTTCGTTAATGGCAATGGGAAGGGGTTGTACTTCTAATTCGTTGTAAACAGGATCGTCACTCTCAAGAATGTGAGCGATGTTTTGAAATTCCGTTTCTTCTACTTCATCATCTATCGCAGCAGTAACTATAACTTCTTGAGGAGTTGCAAAGTTTTCGGGAGTAAAAGTTATGGGTGCAATGGCTTCGATATCGTCGCTAATGCCAAAACTAATAGTGACATCTGCTGTGGGTTCGGTTGCTAGAGCAATGGTGTAGGTTTCCCCTAGTTCCCCTTCGGTTACTGTAAAATTATTCCCATTACCAATAACAATCCCAGGAACATCATTTTCGGTAATATTGACAGTAACTTCATTAATGGTAATTCCCTGATAAGCATTATCGTCACTGGTTGCAGTATGGGAAATAACCGAAGTGCGGTCTTCTGTGGTTATATTGTCATCAACAGAAACCACTGTAATATTTTGCCTGATGTTGAAGTTTTCAGGAGTAAAAGTAATGGGGTTAATACTCTCTATCTGAGTGGTATCGGTAGCAAAATTAATGGTGACATCGCTAGTCGGTTGGCTAGTTAACTCGATCGTATAGTTATCCGTAGTTTGTCCTTCTATGAGGTTAGTCGAAGCTTGAGATTCGCTAATTTGCACCCCGACTACATTATCCGCATCATTCCTACCACTATCTTCAATGGTTAGTTCTGCTAATGTTTCCCCTAGTTCGTATCCTTCTCCTTCATTGAGGGTAAAAGTAACGTTTTCATTGACTTCTTCATTATTGTCATCAATGGGTCTAACTTCAATTCTGGCGGTAGTCGTACCTTCTGGTAAGGAAAAACTGTTGCCGATAATATCTCGCGACCTATTATTAGCAACTAAGACCAAGTTGTAGTCTTCACCTCGCGTAGCATCTCCACCGATAGTGAAGTTAAAGATGGTATCCTCGTCATCATTCTCGCCATTACTGAGTAAGGGATTGGAGAAATTAAGCTGGAAAACACCGGGGTTAGAATCAGTTTCAGTAGCATTATCTCCTGCAACAACATCAATTATCGGGGGACTGTCATTATCAATAATATTGGCAGTTATGGTATTTCCGCCACCACCATACTCTTCACTCTCGTTGAGAGTAATTTCTACTGTCTCATTTCCTTCAGCAGCCGAATCATCAAAATCGGGAATCCCCCCCGTAATTCCTGTGGCATCTAGTTTAACCACAACTTGTTCTTCACCAGAAATATCTAGGAAAAAACTACCAGCTTCATCGGTAAATATCGGCTCATCGTCGGTATTGAGAAACCTATAATCTGTATCTAGTTCGGCTGTTCCCCCAGTAACGCTAAAGCTTAACTGACGACCTTCAGGAGCATTCGGGTCTAAATTAAAGATAAACTGACCGTTACTCTCCCCTTCTACTGCATCTGTCCCATCAAGGCTAATATCTGGTTCGTCGTCCACAATAGCCAATTCAGCAGAAATAGAAGCACCTAGATTGTAAAGTGGGGAATCTTCCAAGGTGACAATGATATTTTCATCGGGATCGAAAATGCGATCGTCAATTACTTCAATCTCGATAGAACCTTGTGTTGCTCCCACAGGAATTGTAACGCTACTGGGAATTTCAAAATCTTCGCCATTGGTAGCTGTTCCCGTAACGGTGTAGCTAACTATTAAATCTATGGGTAAGCTTGCATCCAGGGAAAGATTGAAAGAACCGCTCTGTGTAATTTCTGATAAATTATCGACCGGTGCGATATTAATTGTGGGCAGAATAAAATTGCTGATGTCACCAAAGACGCGACCATTATCTAGGTTATTTCCCGTGGCAATATTGGTATTAGCCTGAGAAACGGTAGCATTATCCCTGACAAAAATGTCACTACCTTTTGCCTGACCGTTATTCCCACCTGCACCTCCCGCAGTTGAGTTACCAGAAAAATTGCTATTGAGCAAGATTAACTCAGCTTCATTTTGGACGAAGATAGCACCACCGAGTCCAGCACCACCGCCACCACGACCACCAAGCCCAGGATTTCCCGAACCTGTTGCGACATCAGCACCGTCACCGCCATCACCACCAAATGCTCCGCCATTACCGCCGTCGCCTCCCAATGCCGTTCTTCTTCTTCTTCTTCGCCTATTAGGATTTGCTCCAGCACCGCCACCGCCACCGCCACCAGCGCCGAAACCACCATCACCACCATCACCACCAAAACCACCCCTGCCTTCTATCAATCCACCAGATTCGCCGCCTCCTCCGCCGCCTCCGCCGCCGCCGCCATTGCCAAAGCTACCATTATCACCATTATCACCACTACCGCCACTATTACCATTTCCCGTTCCACCATTACCTGCCGTTCCACCATCAGCAGCAGTTCTGTTGTTAAAAGCAGTACCATTTACATTGGCAATTCCCCCGCTAAGTCCATCTGTACCTCGGCTCTCAACGCTGCCACCTCCTGCTCCACTTCCGCCATTGCCACCAACGGCACTATTGTCAGTAAACTCAACATTATTAGCAATTACCGTACCGTTGTTAATAAATAAAGCACCACCAGCACCTAAGCCACCGCCTCCTGCTCTTCCTCCATTACTACCCCTTGCATTACCATCTGTTAAGGAAAGATCGGATAAGATTATTTGGGTAGCGTCGGTTTCGCCATTAATTGCTACAATCTGATGTTGGTTCGAGCCATTAATTACAAGGCCGTTACCTCGGATATCAACATCCTCGCTAATAGTTGGCAGGCTATCAGTTAAATTGATAGTTAAACCTTCATCTACTTGGATGATGTCTCTTGTCCCGCCATTATTATTGTTTTCCGCATCTAGAATGGCTTGTCGTAAAGAACCCGCACCACTATTATTAGCGTTAGTAACTGTAAAAGTCTGCAATACAGAATTAAACGCAGACATTGCCTCAACTTGAAACGCTAGAGGTGATTCGATAAATCCCGTCGTAGCTTCTAATACCCAGTCTCCCCCCAGATCGCTATTACCGGTCAAATCTTCAGAAGCAGCAATATCTGCTGCGGTAATCTCTCCTAAGCGATTAATAAAAGCTTGTCCTTGTTCGCCTTCTGCGACATTACAACCATATAAAAGAATATCACCATTTTCACTTAGGGCTTTTCCCCACTGTTGCAATTGGTTTTCATAGCTCTCAATATTACCATTATCTAGGCTGCTATTCCCCAACTGTAAAACGCCTGAATCTCCGTGAGAAAGAATTTGTACGCTATCTAAATTATCGTAGTTAGCTAATACTTCAGTAATTTGCTCGACACCATTGCGGTTGGAATCCAAGATCACTACTTTTGTCTCTGGTTCGACGCTGTTAACTAGAGATTGGTAGTCAGCAATATTGCTATCAACAAAAATGACGGAAAAGGGAGCGTTAATTATCATCCTATCTGTAGTCCTATTTTCAAGAATTGCTATAAGAGGGTTATACGATTGTATTGACAAGCGGGAAACTTGCAAGGACAAGCGATTAGTTTGTTAGGACTGGGTAGAATTTATGATTTATTAGGAGACAAACAGCAAGCCCTCGAATTCTACAACAAATCCCTTCCTTTATGGCGACAGGTTGAAAATAAAGCGGGGGAAGCGACCACTCTCAACAATATTGGCGGTGTCTACTCAGATTTGGGAGACAAACAAATTGCGCTCTCACACTACAACAAATCCCTTCCTTTATCGCGACAGGTGGGGTATAAAGCGGGGGAAGCGGCTACTCTCACTGGTATTTGTAGTTGCTTGCAAACAAGAACGCCCATGCTCGCAAACAAGACAATTTCTTGCTCACATTAGGGGTCTTGGCAACTTTTGATGCTCTCGACAGGGGAGCCAGTTTTTATACAATTGCGATCGCCTCTAGAATACTATGCGATCGCAGTTTACCCCAGTGTTCATTCAAACAAGGAAGAACTTTTGAGCGACGACTTGGAGACAAATGACTGCATAAGCTCTCACCGAGTAGAAGTATGTTTGAGTAGGGAGAAACGAGTTATTCAATTTAGGAGTATTACTCAATTTATAAACTTACTTATCGTGGTATCGCTTACTCCTCCAACACCCCCAGAATTGAAACCACTGAAACCGAAAATTTTGCACGGTTCAGAGGATTAAGTTATAATATTTCTCGCCCCCTGAATGTACCTCAATCTCAACCCAAACTGTTGAAATATCGGGGCGTGGTTTACACCACAGAAAACGGGAAAATTTCCACTCCTAACACCTCGAATTTTCCGGCAAGTGTAGTTCCGGCGTTTAACTAAAAGATGATCAAACTTTGATGAAAAACAAACTCCTTTTAGTCTTGGCAGTTGGCTGGGTAATGTGGACGCTCACAACCCCAAGAACTTTGGCTCAAGAACAGTTATCTGGTAACAAAGTGTACCTGGATAAAAATTGCCAGAGACAGCAACAATTGCCACCCGTTGAAAGATTTACTGTTTTTTACCAATCCGAATTTCAAGCTGTAGATGAAATCTATTGGTTCTCTGCGGGTCGATATCAGGACGGAGCGGTGCTTTTTTGTATTTCTCAACCGAATTTTAATCAAGCCCAAGTTTTGAACGAAAAGACCATACAAAACCAATTTATTGAGAAGATTATCAAAGCTCCCAATAGCAATTCTATCTTTTTGATTACCGTAGCCGAAGGAAATGGGAGAAATGTACCATTAACAGATTATAAATTAGACTTGTTTGACCCCAATCAACCCGTATTAACTCGCTTGGGAGTCCGGTCAAATTAACGGGAAATCTGGGGAAATTGTGAAGGGTTGAAGTGCAACAACTATTGCAGGAAATGACCGCAAGCCAATCGCTCGGTCGCTTCGGCCCAACACCGCTATCCCGTTCAAGGTGGACAGTTGTTCAATTGACGATTAATTAACTTCTGTTAAAATGGTAGCATAAATGGCTCCTTTCACGCACAACATAATAGGTTTAACCCCGAATCCCTAGACCCCAATATGCTGACAATTGCATTTTTAAAATCTAATCCTAAATCTACAATTTCCTTGAACTTAGGGGGAGAATATCGGGCGATTGATGAAAAACTAAAATATTCAAATGCTAGGGATAAATTGCAATTAAAACCTCTAGAAAAAGTGCGTCCTGGAGATTTGCAATCGGTTTTACATGAGTATAAACCTAGAATTGTTCATTTTAGTGGTCATGGAACGGGAAATCAGGGTTTGGTGGTAGAAGATGAACAGGGAGAAGCTAGTTTTGTAACTACAGAAGCGTTAGAGGAGTTGTTTAAATTAGTTGCGGATCGCGTTGAATGTGTCATCTTAAACGCCTGTCATTCTCACGAACAAGCCGAAGCTATTCACAAACATATTAACTACGTTATTGGGACAACTGCGAATATTCACGATGACGTTTCGATAGCCTTTTCAACGGGATTTTATCAAGCATTAGCAAATGGTGAATCGATTGAAAAAGCCTTTGAATTTGGAAAAAATCGAATTCAACTTAAATTCGCAGGAACCCAAGAACATGAAACTATCGTTTTTTTAAAAAAGAAAAATATCCATCCGTTCAAACCCCTTTTGGCTGATGCAGATGAACCGGAAAATATAACTTCTCCCGAAGATGTTAGAGACTTTTTGCAACAGATAGAAAACAACTTTAACAAAATCAAAGTTTTTCACCGTCAGGAACCTTTACCGCTTCAAGATCAATATATTCCCATTCAAGTCACACTGGAAAGAAAAAAAATCGAAACCATTGGGTATTATACTGAAGATATCGACGAACTCAAACGAGTTTACGCCCTCAAAGGTTCGGAAGAATCCCAACAAACTCAAGCGGATTGGAAAGATGCAAAAAAGGATCATAAAAATATTATTGTATTAGCCGATCCGGGAATGGGAAAGTCAACCCTTTTAAGGATGGAAGCCGCTACAACCTCTCAACAACAACAAGAGAAATTACAGCCTGATATAAACCCTGATAACGCTTCTGAACCCTCTTTAGATGAGGTAATTTTTCCGGTGTTTTTGCGGTTATCGGAGTTGGCTAAAAAAGAAGAAGAAATCCTTGAGATCATTCCCCAACTGATTCAAAAAGAATATCCTAAAATTTACCCCAAAATTGCATCGCTTTTCAAAAAGAAGCTAGAAACCGGAAAATGTTTGCTATTATTGGATGCGTTGGATGAAGTTCCCCAAGAACAACGCCCGCAACTCAAAGAAAAGCTGAACCGTTTTGTGAGAAACTATCCCTGTTCGTTAATCTGTACTTCTCGAATTGTCGGCTATGGTGGGACTTTCGTAGAGGGCGGAAAAGAGATGGAAATTGTTCCCTTTACCCAACCGCAAACGGAAAAATATATTCAATATTGGTTTAAGAATGCTGAAGCTTCTCTCCCCGCAGAAATTACACCGGAAGGACTGATAGAAGAACTCAAAAATAAACCTCAAATTAACGGCTTAGTTCAAAATCCGCTTTTATTGTCTTTGCTGTGTAGTTTGTATCAAGAACAAGGCTTAACCCTTCCCGCCCGACGCGGCCAAGTTTATACAAAAGCCGTTGAATATATGCTGGAAAAATGGGGACAGGATAACGATAGACAGCCTCCCAATCCGGCGCGAATCTCCTCTAAAAAACAACTCCTGAGAGAACTCGCCTATCACTTCACGAACGGGGGAAAAGAAGTCTTTTCCAGTGACGAACTGACTCAACAAATCGACGACTATCTCCGCAGCGAAACCGTTTCCAGTAACTTTAAAAATCAGACCGCTTCCGACCTGATTAACGAACTTACCGAACAGGATGGTATTATCCAAAAACTAGATCGAGAAGGCGATCAATATCTGTTTCTCCATCGCACCTTTCAGGAATATTTTACCGCTTCTTATTTGCAGAATGCCAGCAATACCGTTGATTTGGCGAAGCAACTGTTTTGGAACTACGACACCCATGAAACCCTGACCTTGTTGGCGGGATTGATGGAAGACCCCCTGCCGTTGCTGCAAGCGATAACCGATGAGGAAGATGATATTTTCAAGACCCTTTTATTGCTGGCGGGGCGCTGTCTAGCCGAATGTTCGGACAAAGGTTTAAAATCGGATTTACCCCAAAAAATTATCGAGAATATTCACCAATTTTGGCTATCCTATCCCAGTGCAAGTTTTATCAACTCAACGGTTATTGCATTGGGTAATATTGGCAACGCCGAAGCGGTTAAGCCTTTAATTGCCGCCCTCAACGACTCGGAGTCAGATGTGAGAAGTAATGCGGCCTCTGCTTTGGGTAATATTGGCAACCCCGAAGCGGTTAAGCCTTTAATTGCCGCCCTCAACGACTCGGACTCAGATGTGAGAAGTAATGCGGCCTCTGCTTTGGGTAATATTGGCAACGCCGAAGCGGTTAAGGGTTTAATTGCCGCCCTCAACCACTCGGACTCAGATGTGAGAAGGTATGCGGCCTCTGCTTTGGGTAATATTGGCAACGCCGAAGCGGTTAAGCCTTTAATTGCCGCCCTCAACGACTCGGACTCATATGTGAGAAGTAATGCGGCCTCTGCTTTGGGTAATATTGGCAACGCCGAAGCGGTTAAGGGTTTAATTGCCGCCCTCAACGACTCGGACTTATTTGTGAGAAGTAATGCGGCCTCTGCTTTGGGTAATATTGGCAACGCCGAAGCGGTTAAGGGTTTAATTGCCGCCCTCAACCACTCGGAGTCATATGTGAGAAGGTATGCGGCCTCTGCTTTGGGTAATATTAACGATAAAAATACTTTGAAAATGTTAATCGAGTTTTGGGAAATTGATATCTATCGCCGGGATATATTTCCCGTTGCCCGCACTTTAGCGATTCGATTTAATCAGAAGAACCTACCTTTTATCCCGGTTTATCGTCGGTTTGTTCGATTTAATTACTCACCCACATTAGCAATAATCAAGCGTGTTTGGTCAGCAATAATTCAGCAATAACTCTCGTTACCCGGAGTATAAATCTATCACAATGTTAAGTGGGGAGCTATTGACTCATACCCTGCGTTTAAGTCAAATCGCTTTTCTGACACGACTTGGAAGGTTACAGGAAAAATGAAATGAGAAACTAAACAAGGAGAGATTTGCGATCGCCGGAAGTAAATGCAGGGCTAACAATCCGCAAATTCTTAATATTTAGTCCGATTGAAAATATCCCGATTAAAAACAGTATTTATCAAGTTCAACTCAAAAGAAAAAATCGTAGCTTTTTAGATCAAGTTGGCAATTGGTCTTGAGTTGGAAAACCATGTTGCCTTCTGCCAACGTCGGCATCAAATTTTTTAGAAGACTTAAATAACTCAAACCGCCCATCGGTGCCATAGGGAAGAACCCGCTCTCGCAATCCCTCTGCCCTCTGCCTTCTGCCCTCGTTCAATATTTGCGACATGAATGATTTGAGGGCATTCAATCGTTCTTCGCACCACTCCATCGCAGGTTGATTCAGTGCAAGTTGTTCTTCGGGGGTTCTGCCCAGACGCTTTAAATAGGGTTTTAAACCCGTTTCATTGGAAGACCCCCAAGTTTCATTCAAGAGTTTCAAAGATTCCATCAATCCCCTTCTCCTGCCTTTAAGAAAGCAAAGATGCAGTTGGGTTTGTTCCGGCTTAAAACCCTCAGAAGATAATCGGGATTGAGGTTTAATGATTTTTTCATCAACCTGCTGGATGCGAGAAAGAATTTGTTCGGATAGGTTCTGTGAATTCATAATTAATGTTGGACGGGAGCGGCCCGCTAGTACGCTGAATTTAACCGGGTTAATCTCCTCAGCTTAAAACTCTGTGGTTGTAGATTTCAATTGGCTTAAAACGTTAATCAATTTTCGGATTTCCTCGTTGCTCAATAAGTTCAGACTAGATTTCCCAAACAGTTCCTGAATCTTTGTCTGAAACTTATGTTTGTTCCAGCGATGATAATTCAACCATTGACCTAAAATCCTTTCCAGTTCTGCCCTTTCTGTTTGTTGTTGATTAAAGGAATAATTTGCTTTGTTACCGTTATTTGTTGAGGATTGATGCTGGTATTGACGAGTAGTTGTGTTGTTCATCGTTTCACCTTCAATCCTGACATCAAGTTGAGGAAATCGAGCGGCAATCGCTCTTACTCCCGCTTCAACTGTAATAGAGTTATCCCAGTCGAATTTCACCACAGAACTGCCTTGATATATTTTGCAGGCGATTGCATCATCACCAACTGCATCTCCTTCTCGGATCTTACCAATGAATAGATATTGGGGGCGAGGAATTGGTACGAAACCAAGTTTAAGCATAATTGTTACTCCTTTCTCGAAGCGAATCTTTATGTTGAGAGAGACTCCATTGATTTGGACTCGGACTTGAATGTTGCGGGGAGTTTTATCGCGGCTATACTCTGGAGATATCTTATCACTTAAAACTCCCAATTGCAACCTTAATATTTCCCGTATCTAACCCCTCTAAATCTTAAGGTTAATGTGTTTATAGTCGGTGCAAATTGGCTAAAAAAAGGTGCTTTTTTCGGGCGGAATTTCAAGGGTTTATGGAAATTTTGTAAATCACTCCGAGTTCTGGTTGTTGTGCCGTTCAATCAAAATTATTGCTGTTAAATCTTTTTGGCATTCTGCAAGAATCGGCTTAAAATTTTCTCTCCATTCTTTGGGAAGCTCAAAAGTCAAAACTTCAATTTTAGTGAGTATCCGTTCCAATTCTTTGTTGTTCATCATTCTGGTGAAGTAGATCTGATCAATCCTTTTCGGACAAGAGAAAGTGCTACAGTATCCAAAACTATTAATTGGTGATAACTGTAAAACTTTCCCTGTATAATTAATTAATACTCAAATTCCACCAAATAATTGATTCGGACTTGAGCAACATCGTAAACGATACTTTCGCGGGTTTATGACTCCCGCACAACCGGGAGAAACATAAGTGCTGTGATAGCCACGAACGGGGAAATTGCGGTCAGAATGAGTCGGTTTATATTCCCGCCCCATTGCAAAGTCACAAAGCAAAGCAAACACCCGTTCGCATTTCTTTCCCGCCCAACTTCCTACCGAATAATTAAGTGCTTTTGTAGAGCATTCGGAACCATAAATGCCGTGTCCAAACATCCGACCGTTGCAAGCTGAGGTGGGAATAATTAAGCCCCCTTTAAGTATGCTTAATAAATTGGCGGTTGAAGTGCCATGCCAATGAGGTTTAACGTTACCAATAGCGCACGCTTTTTTGTCATAAGCGGCATTTTGCGTGGGCATATCCACCTGATAAACTCTACGAATGTGATAGTTGTAAGCTTGGTGATAAGGGTTTTTGGTAGACTCGAAAAGTTTACGAATTTTGCGGAATTTTGAGCGCCCGAATGCGGTGGAAGCGGGAACTTTGGTTAAAGAGCATTCAAATACTTTCTCGGATGTTGGGAGCGAGGCTGAAATTACTGCTTGGAGCGCGTCTAAAATTTGCTCTTGTTCTTGGATTTCTGCGCGGGTGGTTAACAGTTGAGTAGCCGAAGGAATTTTCATCTCCGTTGTCTTTAGGAACCAAGCGAAAATACTCGGTAACTAAATCTTCTGAATGGCGTTGATAAATGCGGTTGAGCAAGTTTCGAGCCGTTGCAATTGCACGCCCGTTTAACACGCCCAAAGGAGTGCGGAACTGACCCGATTGGGAGTTATATTTAATGGAGGTTACATCACAAATAGCCGCGAATGTTTTATAAGACGAGATACTCGACTAAATCCCCTGTAGTCTTGCAAGTTTTCGCGCCCTTAATCTGCTCAGTTGCTATGAGTTTTAAATCAGTTTGAGCCGGAATTACCGATGCTCCTTCGTCAACGGTTTCAGTGTATCGATAGCCAAAGGCCGAGTTTTTCAGCTATCTTTTTATCCAGTTCGTTTTCAGCTTGAGAAATAGAGGGAAACTGTTTGGTTTTCGACTGCCGATGACTGCCTTCGAGTACCCGCCCCCATTCGGCGATGAACTTACCTTCAGAGGTAACAGTCCCAATCCAAACTTTATTACTGTTGCAGCTTGGGTCAAAGAAATTTAAGGTAACTTTGCGAATTGTTGTGATTGTGGCATTCATTTTTTGTGCCTCCCAATAGATCAGAAATGTGTCGATTTTACGAAAAAGTTTTGTGAGTAGAAATGCACCCTTAGAAACCGTCGTTTTTCAACGCTTTAGAGAGATGAACGTAAGCTGTTTAAACTCGCCTGCAACCTGTCAATCTCCAACTGCATTGCATCCAAGCGAGTCCGAGAATTATTGTTATCAAGTTCGGATGTAAGAAGACGCAGTTGCCGCTCAATCAAACCTTTTGGATAAGCGTGTTCGTAGCCAGCTTTTCCCGATTTTGGGCTGATCACAAAGCAATTAATCAAGTCGTGACGGCGATTCATTTCAAAAGCTTTTTCCACCGCCAAATACTTCCAATAATTATCGGGGTTGTCAATCAATCGAAAAGTGATGTGAACGCCATCTATCTGCTCAACAATAAGCGGGTGAATTAGTCCCTCAACTTCAAGAATGCTGTCGGCTAAAGCTTGAATTTTGCTGGAACTCGGACGCTCAAATTTAGATTCATTGAAAACGATATCGGCAAG
This sequence comes from Limnoraphis robusta BA-68 BA1, assembly GCF_034932365.1. NCBI lineage: Bacteria > Bacillati > Cyanobacteriota > Cyanophyceae > Oscillatoriales > Sirenicapillariaceae > Limnoraphis > Limnoraphis robusta. The sequence continues at coordinate 142,862 of NZ_JAYGHR010000061.1, forward strand.
ATTAATGTAGGTCATGCTCATCATGATGGTGCTTCCTTATTACTAAGTTTGTGTGTGGAGGATGGGGGTCAATTCGACCCCAATTGATTACAAAATGGTCGGGAAATGGCGGTCTAAATCACCCAAGAGGTCAAATTCATCTCTCCCGACCCTGAAGCTTCTTGAGTTGGGCGTTGAGGGAGAGGACAGACCCTTTACTTGCGGTCGAACGCAAATCTTCAATGGCTTGGATGACGTTGGCAAACTGACCCGATAGAACCCGCGATTGATTGTCGATTTGGGAAGATTTTTGTCGAGCCATCGCACTGTTGCCCGATTTTTGACACCGTTTCCATTCGTCAATCAGTTCGGTAAACTTGCTTAATTCCGCGCACGAGTTTGCTTGTCATTTCTTTGGCAATGCTTGCGGGTTCGGGACAAACCAGGTGGGCAACCTCCTCAATGTCGTGAGTTTCTGAGTCATAGTTTTTCAGCCAACAGCAGTCGGGTAAAAATTCTGGCAACAGGTGACGGCCTAAGCTATGCTCTCCCCGAATCCAGGCGATCGCTTTCAAAAATCCCACCAACCAGCGAACTTTGCGGGTACTGATAACGATACCCTTCTGAGCCTTAAGAAAGCCGACAATCTTGGCTAAGGCTTCGGCGGTTGGTTGGGGAAATGCGATCGCTTTTATTTGTCGCTGCGCTTCCTCTAATTCGGCTAGGGTGAAGGTCGTGGTAATTTTGGGGTCGTTACCATTAATTTCCCGGTGGATTTGTTTGAGGGTGTTGGATTCTTTTTGGAGATCTTGCAGCCAGGGTTTGTAGAGGAATCGGTCGGCAAACGCTTGTAGGTTGTTGTCTTTGGGCGCGATATTGGCTGCACCAAATAGCGAAATTAGGGGGACTTTAACAATTCCTGTAGTGAAATAATAAAGTTGGTAAATTTCTCTCTCTCAAACGCCTGATTTTTCGTTCACCTCAACACAAGCCGGAAAAATAAAGTTGGTAAATTTATAAAGAGCATATCTTAGCCGATCCTCAAAACTCAATTTTGGTTGAATAATAAAGTTGGTAAATTTAGATGGCCGACAATACGCGGGCTTTCGTGCCGTCTGCGAGGGCGGGAAAACGCGCACGGTGGGGCGGTCTGTCTTACTCTTCGGGGAACCCCCAAGACTGCGCTGGTTCACCGTAACCCATGAGTATCAATAACCTGTAAATTATTTTTAATTTTCTCCGATAGTAAGTAACGCCTTACGACATCAAGCAACTGATCACACTGTGCAGTGTTACCGAATTGGCGTTGAAAACTTCTGAGTAACGCCTTACGACATCAAGCAACTGAATCACGTACTTTATTGATATTATTTTAACTCACCCCGCATGGGGTGAGTAACGCCTTACGACATCAAGCAACTGATCACTAAAAAATCGTTGCCAGTGTTACCCCGTAGCTTGTGTGAGTAACGCCTTACGACATCAAGCAACTGATCACCTTGACAGCAAGCGCGAATTTCCTCGATCTCCTTGCCCTGAGTAACGCCTTACGACATCAAGCAACTGATCACAGTGATAATCAAAAATCGGATGCTTAAACTCATCATTGTGAGTAACGCCTTACGACATCAAGCAACTGATCACTAAAAAATCGTTGCCAGTGTTACCCCGTAGCTTGTGTGAGTAACGCCTTACGACATCAAGCAACTGATCACAGAATCCGCCCATTCGTGAAGAATGATATCTGAATGTGAGTAACGCCTTACGACATCAAGCAACTGATCACGTTGACCATCTGCTAGAGGTCTTACCCGAAGACAGTGAGTAACGCCTTACGACATCAAGCAACTGATCACCCCTTGATGACTGACATATATTTCCCTGAATTCAGAAGGTGAGTAACGCCTTACGACATCAAGCAACTGATCACTTGAGTTAGAATTTTTACAATTTCTTCGGTGTCTTGTGAGTAACGCCTTACGACATCAAGCAACTGATCACAGCACAAGCTGAAAGCCTTCTGTGGTCTGAATTCTGTCTAAACTATACAGGCACTTCCTCACAATAACTCAAGAACCTACTAAAAAATTTAATCTTGTCTTTCTTGCCAACTCTGAAAACCTTGCTATCAGAGACTTACAAGTATCTATTCGGTTTGGAACAACCTGTAACTCCTTACTCCATAAGCTTCATAGCTATTTTTCCCGTCCGATTTTCCCGCGCAGCCAGAGATCCTTGTAATTTCAGTTTTGAATAGTTGTCCATGCCGATTCCGGAGGAGATTGACAAGCAATGGTTCGCAGGCAATACCGAAACCACCGTGTCCCTTGAAAATTAAAATGATCGACCCAGTACGGTAAGGTAATCTGGCCCCCATCATCTCTGAGTAACCATTGTCTAGATTTAATGGAAAAATCTTCATTCACTAACTTCACATCATTTACTAAATCATCACTTTCCCCCAAGTACAGTACACCCCATCGTTTGATCGAGTCAGGATTTAAGAATGCTTGTTCAAGTCTTTCTGGTAAACTTGGATTGTTTTTGTCTTGGTTTGACTTCACCCACACAATAAAACGAATATCCGTTAATACTTCTTGATAATCTGGTCGCTTATTCCCTTCGTGATTTTTGAGTTTAAACTTAAAGCGATGTAAAGTTCGTAAGATTTTAGATTGGGCAGGTTGAGAGAGCATTGCGATCGCCAATTGAACACCACAATGCTTTTCGAGATCCATTTCTCCAACCAAAGAGAGCAAGAGTCCATACAGCGTTGAGTGAGGAGGATAGAGATAAGTTTTCCCATACTCTCTAGCATGAGATTGGCGAAAGGTAGCCGTGGGAACATCAATATAAATAGCTACTGATTTCATAATTTTTAATCCGGCTCTAATTTATGCTTTTAAGTCTAAATCTTGAATAATTTTTTCCTTAAGTTCTTCTGTGGTCTTTTTAACTCCTTTAAAAAGATGAGCATTTTCAATTTTGAGTCGATTGACAATTTCTCCACCAATCCATAATTCTTTGGCTTCAATATCTCCCCCATCCACTTGTTCGACTAATTTGGGAGCAATGACTTTCTGATTTTCATCATCCTGTTGAAAACAGTAAAGAAATCGAGGACAATTATCGTTTGTCCAGCGAAAAACAACACTTTCTGGGGAAAAGTCGAACAAAGAGTCGTTATAATGTCCACCGACTTGACCCAGATTAATAAAAGCATCGATCACATTAATGATACGAGATTTATTAATAAGGTGATTTGAGTCTAGCGCGAAGCAATATTGATAGCAGGTGTTATGTACATTTGTCCGGTGAATAGAAAGGTTGTCTTTTTCTCGACTATTGTAATATGTAAAAGTGGTTCCATCGTAAGGAGTCAAAGAAATAGCACGATTGATTCCCAACCCTCCTCAACGAGCATTAATTGTACCTTTTTGATTTTTTTTAGCCGCTTCGGTTTCCATAAATCCCATCACATCATCATCAATATAATCTTCGGCACTGTGACTCTTACTTTGTAGGATACGAATTCTTTGAACTTCATCCCATTTTTCGTAAACCGACTCTCCTTGCTCTTGAAACTGATAGCGAACTTTCCAACGAATACTGAAGGGAGAGATGGTTGTATGGGGTTCACATTGCCAGAGAATTTGTTGAATCAGTTGTTCATTTCCCTCATTTTCTCCTCGGTTTAGAGAAGCGGGGGCATAATGGGTGAGTAAGTTACCAAATAAGTATCGCATAATGAATTCCTCAAATTAATTAGAAGGTTATAAAAGCGCAAATCCTAATCGATATAATTCCTCATAAACCAGCAAAGGAAAGGTCAAAAAAACTAAAAGTTCCCGACTCATCTTGGCTTGAATCGGATAGCTGGATAAGGCAATATCTCTTGATTCTTTCCAATCCATTTTACCCGTTAGTATAGGTAAAACTAATATTCGGTTTTCGTTGAGACTGGAGAGATTATTGGCTCGGGCTAGTAATTTCGCCATTAGTTCTCTAAATGTTTCCTCTTTATAGCAGCCTAATAGCTTCGACTTTAGCTGTTCATTTTCTCTTGCAATTTTTTTTGAAGCTGTCCCTGCCCCTCGATCAACCTCATAAATCTTAGCATAAATTTGTTTTAATGCTTCGTGAATAACTTCAATAAAAGCATTATGTGCTTTCGTGATTTCATCAATATTTTTAATCACCGTGAATAATCCTTGCTGTTCCAATTGAAGTTGCTGCCTAATTTCTCTATAAGAGTCTTCATCTTTTAAGGTTGACCAGAGATTTTGCCAGATTGATTCTTGTTTTAATAAATTATCACAAATCATTCCTCGAATTAGATTAACCTTAATTAAAAATTTATGTCCCCCTTGTGATAGAGTGTTATCTTGGAGATGGTGACAAATCAGTTTATACTTTTTAAAAATTCTTTTGGTAATTGTAAAATCTTGAATATCTACAGGATTATACAAATGAGATGATTGCATTAATTTACCATAGAGAATAACTCGACATCTTTGAGGGCAAAAGCTATGAGTAATTTCCTTTGAATAGTAACTCAAAGCAGCTTCTCCCAAGCTAGAAACATATAAGTCTTTATATTTTGTTCTGTTTAAACGCCAGCGAATTTGTGCCGATTCTTCTAGATTAATAGGATCGGGAATAACCAGCAAGTATTTGGTCAAGCGTTTTTCCCGTAATTTAATTTGTTCGCTAATCTCTTTTGATAAAATTAAATAATGGCACGCAATGGGTAAAAAGAGAAGAACGAAAGCATATTTGGGGGGTTCTTTACATTGACTATATTCTCGAATCTTTTCATGTCGAACAATTGCCCCCGGATACAACCAACTGACAATGGGAATATACTTTTCTGTCCATTGATGAGTTTTGGGGTCGCATAGTCGTTTACTAAAATTTTGATGCACATAGGAAGCTAATTGTTTATATTGCAGACTAAGTTCAACACCAGCTATTTTGAAATTGACCGAATGATTGGCATCATTCGCATTGACCTTAAGCAATAAATAGAATTGCCAGGGGATCGAAAGGGTTATCAAAATTTCGAGAAATAAATAAGGTGCAATTTTCTCAATGTTGATTCCTAAACCTTTATATTGACTAGCGATTGAGGTTAAATTTTTGTTGTATTGTAATAAAGTTTGACTCAAAACTTCTTGCAAGTGAACTCTATTGATTAAGGACATCGATTGAGGATCTAACCCTGTTAATGAAATTAAGCCTCGCTCATCGATTTGAAATGCTTGTTTAAGTAGCCAATCCAAGACAGCCTCATCTTGCCCTTCCCAATCCAGACTAATGCTGTTTGGGGTCAATTCCCATGAGAGTTTTCCTAGACGTTGCGATGGGTGAGGAAATCGTTTTTCGAGTTGCTTTAAGGTCATCCATAATCCTAATATTCCTGCACGATGAATCACGGTAGTATCGGATGCGTCAAGATGAAGGTAGATCTTAGATTGAATTGAAGTTGCAGTCATTTCTTGTCCTATTTATGCTTAAAAGGGACAAATACGCCACATCCCATTTTTGGTTTTCCTCCAATACCTTTTTCTTGGAGAGAGATAGAATCTTCATCAGTTAAATCGCTGATTTGTACACCATAGCCTACGAGGGTTTTTCCTTTTACGTCTAGTACACGACGAATAGGTTCACCTTCGGGTCTAGTAATGAGCTTAAGAGTAGCGGTTATGTTACGCTGGTCAAGTTGGCGTTTTGCAGCATCCAGAAAAGCTTGAGGTTCATCAAATCCTCGAATAATGACCAAGCGAGAATAAAGAGAATGATAAGGAGTAAGAAATTGAGATTCTGGTAATCCAAGGCGAATTTTATGTCCATTGAGGTTGAGAGTTTTACCTGCAAGTCGATAGATAAGAGGAACTTGATTTGTGGGGAGACGCAAACACAGTTGGGAGTTTTCAGTAATTTGAAGATGTGTAGGAAATTCTGGTATGCCTGAGATGGGATGAATACTCAAGGTGCTTAATTCGTGAATCACAGGGAATAGACGGCAGATACTTGCATAGAGAGGATAAGGGTGATGGAAAGGAATTTTGTGACCTCTGATGGGGAATTTTTGATCAACATAGGGATTGAGTTGTGGGGAGTCGTAGGTAGGCATGGAAAAATTCAATAACCTGATGGCATTTAATTATAGTGCTAGAATTTTGGGATGAGTTATGCTTCTTTAAGTTGTTTTTAGAATTAGTTAATAAATGATTAAGTTGAAAGAGACAGCATTGCCAACTACATGAAACCCAAATTCTAGAAAACGATTATGGTAGTGATGTAATCAGTATGAAGGCATTAGAGTGAGATTTGATGGCAATTGGAAAAATTAGAGAAACTGGAGAATAGGAATTTTTTCTGAATCATCTTCTAATATGAGTTTTTCCTATTCAGCCAAAATCAATTAAAATGAGCAGAGCAATTGAATGTTGTTCGCTTTCTGTTTCCCATTTTTATAAGATTGATGTTGTTTCCCCATCGCTTCAGTCATCAAACCCAGAAGTGCTGCGGTGCGATATTCAAAAAAAGCGTCAAAATCATCCGTCCAAAGCGTGTAGGGTTCAATCAGATGGGAGAATAAAATCTGATCGATCCTTTTTTTTGACATTCCCTCCTTCCGCAATTTAGCCAAATACTCAGAAGGCGCTTTCCCACCCAAAAACTTATTCGTCTTTAACTTCAAAGGCGTTTTATTCACAATACTGTTGTATCGAGTCCGATCAATTCCTTGAGATTTGCACCACTGCTGCGGAAAAATATGATGATTCTCAATCTTTTCATCAAAATACTGCACCGAATTAATCGATTCTCCACTGAAAAAGTCTAACGCCCCTTCTCGTCTTAACAACGCCGAAATTGCCCGATAGGTTGAACCTTGAGAATTGGTTAAATTCTGCAACCGTTCCTCCGTTAAAAAAGCTTCGAGTACCGTTGCGGGGATATTTCCACCTTGCAACCACTGGGGAACTTCTATCAAATCCTTTGCCGCTTTTCCTTCCCGTCCCCGCGAATAAGTTCCCGATGCCGCACCGCAATAAAACCATTGTAATAATAACCTGCGAATTGCATCAACTTTAACTCCTTCTCCCAAAATAACAAATAACGGTGCCATAACTACCAATTGCATGGGATAGGGTAAATCATCCGCGTCAAAAATTGCCTGTTCGTGTAAAAACCGTGCGGCTTTTTCTAACCCAACAGAAATCGGTTCCGACCATTTTTGATATTGGTCTTGGCTTAAATTCAAGATTCGATTTCGACTCATACTCACCGAGGGGAGTTGATCGGCAGAACTTCCCTTTTCTATTGCTTCCATCCGTTGAGTGTAGCTATCGATTAAAGCGATGGATTGTAAAAAATCACTGGGTTTTAACAGACGCAAGACCCGATAAGCTGCAAACCGTTTTTCTCGGTTTTGCCAATCGAAACGCAAATTAAAATCTTCGGCCGCAAAGGAGGAGGTTAATAAATTAAACTGGGTGAGTTCTTGCTGTTTTTGGTTGTGCTTCTCGAAAATATAACAAACTGCTTCTTTCGGGAGTGAGGGTCGGAGTACAAATAATCCCATCTGATAATGTTCAAACTGCTTAATGACTTCTCGTTCAAACCGTTCGATTAACTCGATCTTTTGAGAATTCCCCTGCCAATATTTCCAATATCCGCTTCGCCACTGCATAAAGTTGAAGACTTCCGAGACGGGGAATAAACCCAATTCAAATTCTTTCTCCGTTGTCGAACAATCAATGGTCGGTTCTGCGAGTTGCTGTAGCTTTTTGTTCGCTTTTAATCCGATAATGGCATCTACACGGTCAGTATGGGGATAATCTAACGCTTTCTCTATATCGAGATAGTACCAACGTTGGTCGGGTTTATAGCGTTTTCCTCGATCAATCCAAACGGGTTGGTTTGAAAGCAAACTCATCCATAACGTTGTGGTGCGTTGCTGTCCGTCGAGAATTAATCCTTTGGGTTCTATCAAGTTGTCAGAAGCTACCCCCTCAATAGGACGGTATTTGAATTTGATATCGGGATTTCCCCGTTGCAATAACATTACCGCCCCAATGGGAAAGCCAAGAGAAACCGAAGCGATCGCTTCAGAAATTCGTTCTTCTGTCCAACACCAGGAACGTTGAAAGTCTACGAGTTGGATTTTTCCGGTTTTGATATCTTGCAGCAGATCGAGTAACGGTTCTTTGATGAGGTCGTAGGTTGATAAAGCATTCATGGATTTCAATAAATTTTCGATAAATTGATACTTTTATCAACTTATCAAACCTCTATAAAAGTTGGCTAGGAAAAAAAGTGTCACGGTGACACCTGAAGAAGTCAGAAGTCAGAAGTCAGAAGTCAGAAGTAAGTAGGCGGTCATAAATAAGCGTTCAACCTGAAAATCGTGCATCTCTTATAACAAGGGACTTACAGCATTTAGCATTATTCGTTTAATTCTGCCTACCTACTTAGTAGTGCTAGAAGAATTTTTCTCGTTATTTATTTTCCCGATAATATTCTTGAATTAATTCTTCGGGCGTGAGATCAAATGTTTCTAAAAACCAATCCATTTGGGAGAGAAGACGTTGATATCGTTGTGCGGGTGGACGGTAGGAACTGGCTGTTTTGTCTTCAAACCAATGTTTAACGGTACATTCAGAGACTCCACACAGTAAACCTAAATTGGTATACCCAATCACTCCCCAACGAATCAAAAAATCTTGGGGGTGCATTTGTCCCCACATCCAATTTTGAAATGCTTCTTTGTCTTCAAGGTTGTTGTTCAAATGTCTCGATGTCGGCTTCATAAGCCCAATCTTCTTGACAGAAGGAGTAACTGGGACTATTCGGATGTAAACGAATTTGATAGTGCCAGCCGATAGCTTGACAGGTACTTTCTTCTGTCCAAGTTAAACCGATAATTGTGCCGTGGTCGTGGGGGTCAACTTTTGACCAAATTACGGTTTGACCCACGCAAAAACGAGGTAGGGGCAAGGGGTTGGGTAAAGTGGGTTGAGAGGTCATCGATCATTTCCGGTGTAAAGGTGAATTATTAGTTTTACCCTAGAGCGACCCCTATCAAAATGGCAAGAAATTTTTGCCAATTGGCAGTTAAAGAGAATGTCGTCGAGTTTGTTGGTTATACATCTGTCGTAGGGTCTGAAGGTATTGGGGTTCGGTTTCAATAGCGATCCAGATGTGGTGGGCGAACGCCATGCGCTGTTTGTGTTTTTCACTGGGGGTGCGACAGTCCACGCCTTGAGAAAACCAATGGTTGACTGTGGTGAGGGAACAATCACAGATGAAGGCCAGTTCTTCTCTAGAAACGTTCCACTGTCGCAGAAATTCATCGAGTTCCATTTGGGTGTTGTCTATGGGGGCTAAATAGATTTTTAACCCCTCCCAGTGTCGGTGAGTTGGTGTTTTTGAGGCAAGATTCATAGCCATGCTGTTTGCCAAAAGGCAAGGTTGGGTGGGAAGTAAAGCTTTGATTGGTAGACAGAACAATCTGCCCAAGCAATTAATCTGCTTTGATGAAGTGAACCTATTTCAACGAGCGCCTGTAACAGTTGGCCCGGAGGTCTGGCTAATTTTTCAACCTCACGATGATCGCCCCCGTTGTCGGCGCTTTATATTATCTGTCATAGTAGCATATTAGCTAAAAATCAGCTATGATTTAGCTACAAATAGTCAAGTTTGAGGTGCTTCAGTGTACGATGATAAAGAGCTAGAGCTAACTAAATTTGTGAGTAAAAGAGTTTTTATCACCCTGCCTGATTCTGTCTACGACACTTTGGAGCGGTGGGCCAACCACCAAGGTAGACCCGTCGCCAATTTAGCTGCTTACATTGTTGAGAAGGCTTTGGAAGAAGCTGAACGAGAGGGGAAGATTCCTCCCGAGTCCGGTGAAGAATCGTCTAAGTCGTCGTAGGTTGATAAAGAATTCATGCGATCGCCTTTTTAAATAAAAACTGTCCAATTTCCAGCCTAAAGTTGAAGGGATAGAGAAAACAAGGGGTTTAGCGTTGAGTTGGTCGTGAGTCACGATCAGTTATTCTTGGGGGAAGTTGGGGGGTAGGGTAACAATACCTTGAGTTTGCAGTTGACGGAATTGGTTGATTAAGTCGGCGTATCGCAGCAAACGCAACACATAGGCGGGACGACGGTGAAAGTTATGTCCCCAGTCTTTGATGGTGTGGGGGCTGAGTCCGGTTGCTTGGGCAATCGCGTGAATGCAGGCTGCGTACTTGCGGTTGGGATCGGGCTGAACCCAACGGCGGCAATAGTCTAAGGGTTCTAATGGTAGGTTGCGAATGCGATCAAAGCGATGACGCTCCACGGCTATTATTGGATGGAAATTGGATTTTTCATCGGGTGAAGTTGTGCAGATTTGTAATGCTTTTGATTATTAATAAATCCGTAAAATTACGGAAATTAACTAAAAATAGAATACAGGTAAAATTCAAAAAGTTCAGTAGGTCTACTGTTGCTCATCTTGGGCGGTTCGTTTAAGCTTGAAAGTAGAGTATCTTCAATCCGATATCCGTTGCCACCACTAACACTTTTAGGGGTTCCAATATTAGCCGTTATTTCCCATTTTTTCCGATAGGATTTGAGAGGATTATCGACTGAATCTTTAAACGTATTCTGACAATTGTTTAACTTGATTTTACATTCATTAATCCAGGAGATTAAAAATGAAAGCTTCTGTACTTTCTGGTTTAGCTGTTGCTTTGATTTCGAGTTTATTTAGCCAACCCGTCCACGCTGAAATGTTGACGTTAGGAGAGGCTTCAGGCGGTCAGTTGGTCAAACTCGACACTCAATCAATTCAACGAAATGCAGGGGGGGCGAGTTGGTGGTCGGGATTTACTTATTATCTCGGAAATGAACGAATTAATGCCGGCGCCCATTGCGGTCGGGGAATTTGGGAAGTTGATGGTCAAGAATATTCTCCCCAGTCTCAAGCCACTCGTAATATGTTGAAAGTCGTTTGTTCTGCTCGACATATACGACCGATGGAAGATATGGGTTTTGTTTTAGTATTTGACCCTCCTTCTAACGTGCGTTCTTCTCCGGGTGGAAATGTTAAATGTACCCTGGAAGATATGCAGGTTGTATCGGTTTATGTTGAACCTCAAAACGGCTGGTATATGACCAATGCTTGTGGGGGAGGATGGATTCACGAAACACAAATTCGGGGGTTTCGCTAACCAATACTTATCGAATTATGGGGGCAAATCCAATCAATAATTTTTGCGATTTACCCCGTCCAGTTTGAAAATTTAGTAACGTTGCAGTTATTTTTTTTCAATGATTCGCTTTTTAAATAAAAGCGATCAATAGTTGAGTCAATTCTTGTCAAGGAGGTTTAACTTAAATGGCTAATTACCTGGTTTTACAAGTTCTAGGGAATAACGATATTAAGATTTCGTCAGATCAAGCCAAAAACAGCATACAAAAATGTAAAACTTTTGAGGATTTTCACGAGGAAATCCACTTCCTCGAAGAATTAATGCTAGAGGATATCGAGCAAGTTAAATTTCCTTTGATTAGAAAAGTTTATGACCGTCTACAAAAGGAAGCTAATATTCACTTTGGAATAATTCTCACCAATCAGCAAGCCTGGATAGAACATCACAATATTAGCGGTCAGACGTTTAGTGATTTAATGGCATCCGATGGCTATTGGTGGCGAAATATTCTTTCTCAATGGTGTCAAGCAAAAAATATAAATCTGCATTTAATTCATTTAGAAATTCAGCCGGAATTAGAAAATGGAGTTGCCAACTGGGATGGCATGGCTAAAACTATAGAAAATCTTTTGAGCGGACAAGAAAATCCGATGATTTCGTTCAAAAACCAACACATTATTTTTCAGCCTCCCAATTCAGATAAAATCACTTTTGATAAATTTATCATCCAACACAGTAGCGGTACTCCTGCTTTAAGTAGTGCTTTGTATCTCTGGGGAGTTGAACAAAAAATAGCGGGTCAACAGGTTGAGTTCGTTTATATTTCTCGGCAAGATACATCCCTTAATGAGCATAGTGGAGATCACTGGCAATGGCGTTTAAAAGTACCCCAAATTCAGCAGTTATTAGAGATACAGGATTTTGCAGGCGCGTTAAAACTAATAACTGAAAATGAGCGGGAGCAAACTCGGAATAAATTGAAACAGCTAGATCGGGCTGTTTCTTTTAACCTTTTCGCGAAAAAAGCAAAATTTTCTTCTCCAAAAGATGAAATTATAGAACGAATTGCGATCGCGCTGTGGAGCGAACAAGCGTTTCGCGATCGCGGACAATGGATGCACTGGTATTTGAGGGTAGCAGGTGCGTTTGAACTGGCAATTTTCTGTTTGGTTGAACGGCAGGGTTCGGGTAAGTATTATTGGGAAAGAACACCGGAAAAAGTAGTTTTAAAGTATCAAGAACAAAATCAACAAGAAATAGAATTTCGGCTTGAAATCAAAAGTACAGTTAAACTATTGAGTCAGGGTTCGTACTTGGAAAGAAACAATTACCATAAACGACAAATTCACTATCAAGTCAATTCTGTATCTAATGTTCCTGACTGGACAGAGTTTAAAAATTTTTACCGCGAAAATTGGTTGCAAGGGAAAAGCTTTCTCGGTTTGAGAAATGAACTTTATCATACCCTGATGGGAGATGCAATTGATAAATATTTGGATAAAGAAACAGACGATATCGGAAGTGTTAATAATCCCAAACATTCCTCACAAATTGCTATCGATTGGCTGAATTATATTGTCAATCTTGCCAACCTTTCAACCGAGGTTGAAAAACAAGTTAAAGATTACGAAAACCTAGTTGCTGAAATCAAAAGGACGCTGTAATGGAATTACCGGATTGGTTGCAAAAACAACAACAGCTATATTCTCAACTGCCAGAAATCCCACCCTCTCGATCAACTCATCCCGTTAGCGGCGAATGGCAAACCTCCGACTATTTAATTAATCAATTTTGGTGGGGAGGAGGCGCAACTCGGGAATCTTGCCAACAAATTAGCCGATCTGATCCAAATTTAACTCAAGTTGGCGCGATCACCTTCGGTCCGGTTCAAACCTTTTTGGGAGGGGGAAACCGCCTGCGGGACTGGGCAGTTGGTTCCTGGTTGTGTCATTACTTGGCAGGTGTTTTAATCTATCGTTGGGAAGAAGCCGGAGGTCAAGTTTTGCTGCCTTTACATCATTCCTCGCCCTTATTGCGATGGCTACACGGTGAAACTGACGTCGGTGAAGCATTTTGGCAAGCCGAACTTCCCAACGTACTCACCGGACTTTTTCCCGACGAACCCCAATGGTGGGATAACTGCAAACAAATTATCTCAACCGAATGGGGACGGTTTCTGCAACAACTCGAACAAGCTGCGATCGCCCATAACTCCCATCTCAATGGAGTCGGTTGGCAGGTTATTCATGCCGATCATCATTATTTTTGGACAATTTACGGCGACTCTCAACCCCTGCGATCTGATCGCGCAGTTGAGGAGATCGGACAACTCCATCAACGCCTGGAAGCCGCCAAACTCGGGCGAAACTGGCGAGGAACTTGGTGGGGTGGACGGACTAGCCCCAGCGCCGGGAGTTTATCGATTTGGCACCCCGGCTTACGACCCATCGATCGAGGTGGAACTTGGGGATTACCAAATAGCACCTTGAATGAATGGTGGGAAAGAGAAAAAATTCCCGAAAATAGCCGACTCTCCGGGTTATTTTCCCGCAGCGATCGCCTCAACAGTATCGAAATGGTGAAGCGGTTGGCATCTGTGCCAGAAATTATCTGTCCGACCCTAGAACGATTATGGGGTAAAAAGCCCCCCGATTGTCCTTGGGAACGTTTTCCCGATCGCACTGCTGCGGCTGCGGCTTGGATACCGCAAATGGGTTTATCTGAGGTTTGGAATAAGGAATTAGGCGATTACGATAAATACTTTTTTGAGGATCAACCGAAGCGTCTGTGGGGAATACCTGCTGTTGATCGCCAATCTCAAACCTACACCCATCCCCGAGTTTTAGAACGCCGCAATATCGACTCTGAAAAAATTTCCGACTGGGAAAGCAGTATTCCCAAAGGTTGGGAAAGCACCATTGAATGGACGGTGGGCTGGCGGGGCGATGGTGACAAAATGGGAAAATGGCTATCTGGACAGCAATACAGCAAACTCGAACTTCTTTGGACAAAATGGCATCCGAGCCAGGAAGCGATCGCCGAGTATCAACTCGATATCGAACCGCCCAACCCATCGGGAACGAGAGTTGTAGAACTGCCCCACATGGTCGATCTGTCGGTGTTGTTTAGTTTGTGGAACCGACTGCTGTACAAACTCACCGAAGACCATCACAACGGACGGGTGATATTTGCGGGGGGAGATGACTTTTTGCTGTTGGGGCCAATCACGGAAGCGATCGCCCTCACGAGTAACTTACACGCCCTCTGGACGGGAAACCCTTCACCCTTGACTCAACCCCTCGATCCGCCGGTGGATGGTTGGGTGCAATACGAAAATCAAATTTATCCGGTTCCGGGGCGTCAAATGAATTTTAGCTTGGGAGTGGTGATCGCCCAACGTCGCATTCCTCAATCACTCTGGCATCGAGGACTGAACGATGCCTACAAACACGCCAAAAATCAAGGTCGCAACCGGGTTTGTATTCGGGTGTTGTTCAACAGCGGTCAATCTTTGGAGTGGGTTTGTCCCTGGCCGTTGTGGAATTTGTTGATGACTGTCGAACCGACAGCAGAAGACAAAACCGATCTCAACTGTTGGGAAAAGTTACTCAGCTATCTCGACAGCACCCGTATTCAAGAATATTCTCCGGCTACAGTCCGAGATTTAATCGATACCTTGTGGGCGAGTGCGAAATTACCCTTGTGTTGGGAACAAGTGGAAACAATGGCTAAAGCCTATGACCGACGGGCGTTTCGAGATGAAATAGGCGACTGGCAATGGTGGTTAAACTGGATCGCCCTCAGAGGTTTTCTCGCCCGTCAGCAGCGAGAAAGAGACAAGTGGATCGAACGGGTTAGGGCAGGGGAAGAATAATTTGGGTTTTGGGTTTCATTGAACATAACACCTAACACCCAACACCTGACACCCAACACCCAACACCCGATACCCAATTCACATTACAGGAGGAACCATGACCGGATGGTACACCATCACACCTACAGGGCCGATTACTATTGGCAATCTCACCCCCGTTGGACAAAATAGCGGACAGGTCGGCTGTCGCTGGCCTCCGAACGGTCATCAGTTGGCGGCTTGTTTGAATTTGCCGAGTCATGCTCAACTCTGGGGGCCGTTTTGGTATTGCGATCCCAATCTTTACGTTCTTTTACCTTTACCCGTTTATACCCTTGATATTGCGGAGAATCGCGCCTCTAACGAGCTTCCCCAACGTCTTTATCGTCTGGTTTGGGATGAACAAGAACAGTGGCAAGTTCAAAGCCAACACCAAGGTCAAGAGATTGAGGTTATTGGGGGTCAATATCTGATTCCAATTAATACTTTGGAGGATTTTTGGCGATCGCAGGAGTGGAGTTTCTCGTCGGGAAAACCTGATGATAATGAGTTAAAACATTTGCCCTGGAAAACCCTAACGTTAAGTCACAACAGTCGGGAGGATTTTCAAGTTAAAGATGAAGGCGGTTTTTTTGCCGAAATGACGACTTTATTAGATCCTGATTGGTCAATTTTGGTCAAAATTATCGGTGAATACGAACCGCCCAACACGGGGATTTTAGGGGCGGGAACTCCGGTCACGGTTCGTTGTGTGCGAGGACGTTCTCGATGGGAAAAATTGGGGGCCGAATGTCCTAACCCTAGAGAGGCTATTTTACTCACGGGTGCGCTTTGGCAACAACCCCAAACCAAGCTTTCCTGTCCCACACCGCCAGGAGTCAAGGGTTATGCGGCGGAAATGGGCGTTCCTTGGCAGTCTTGGAAGAAAGTTCGCGATCGCCACGATCCCACCCGTCGAGTTGCGGTACTCACGCCTGGGGAGTGGATGACTCCTGCGGGGGCGGTGTATTTGTGGGCGGGAACTTCTCCGGTTTCTTATTCGGGGCCATTACCCGATCCGTTTAACCGTCACGTTTTGGGCTACGGACATTTGTGGTTATTTTGAGGACTTATTTATGACAGTTGAATGGTTAATTTGTTGCGAACCCGTTCATATTGGCGGCGCCGATAGTAGCATCCGAGGCAATAATAATCCCATTTATCGGTTGAGCGATCGCACGCCAGCTATTCCGGGAAGTTCCGTGCGGGGTGCGTTGCGAGAACACGCCGAAAATCAAGAGGATTACAAAGATTGGGTCAACAATTGGTTTGGTAAAAAATTGGGGAAAAATGAAGAGATTTCCGATGATAACGTTTCACGGGGAGGGATTGCTTTAAGTTGGGCTTGGCCGGTTTGGTGGCCCGTTCATGTGTTGGGGTATGGCAATTGGTGGATCAGTTGTTTGGGTTGGCTGAACCGTTTTCAACAGCTTTCTCAACAGTCTGTTTTGAATTTAGAAGATCGCAATTCAATTTATATTACCGAACAGCAGTTACATGGAAAAGATGTCTTTCTGCGGTGGTTGAAATTGAAAAATGTGCAGTATGATTCTGAGATCACTAAAAATTTACCCTTTCCCCAAAACATACCGAGTATCGACATTCCTGGCGATCGCTTAATTGTAGTTCCAGATACCAGTATTAATCTGTTTGTGGATATGGGGTTAGTTCGTCAACCGAGAGTGAGTATAAAGGATGAACCGGACGAAAAGGGAAATTTAATCGACAATCTTTTTGCGGTGGAAGGATTGCCACCCGGATCGGTATTTTTCATCACCTGGACGACTCGCGGAGAGGTTCAAGAATTAGGCAAATGGGAAAAGTTTCTCCATGATGAACATTATTTGGGTGGACTCTGGAGTGTCGGTTACGGACGGGTGGTAATTCAGCCATTTTCAGGAGGAAAATAAGTGATGGATCAAAATGTTGTATCCTATGAGTTGGATCGAGAAGTTTTTCAACTCCTCAAGGCGGGTGCAGGCTCAATTGAGCAAATTAAACAGTGGCAAGGTGCGGCCAGTGGTATTGCTGATTATGTCTCCAATTGGGGCGTTGTACGCTTTTGGGCGATGTCTCGTTCTCTCCGGTTATTAAATGGAGAAATACCCGATGCTAATCAAGATTCGGACGAACAAAGGCGTTATTTTGCTTGGGGTGTTGCACGGGTGGTTTTGTGTAAAATTGTTGGTAATGATTTAAACATTCGCTCCAATATGACAACGGATGAGTTTCAGGAACGTTTTCAAAATTTGAATTTCAATGAACAGGTTTTGTTGACAGATTTGTTAATTGAAATTGCCGATACAATTCAATTTTGGACTATGCGACTCAAGGATGCAAAAAATAGTAAAGCTGAACCTTAAAGTCGTTTAATTTTACCAATTTTACTAAAATCTACTTCAGTTATAGAGAAAAGGCATGGTTAGACTGTGCCTTTATTTTTTTGCGGTATCAACACTTTTCTTTCTAATGAAAGTCGCTACCGCGAATGTATATTGTAAAAATCTCCTCTACTTCTGTAGGAGTTTCAACACCTTTTCTTTCTAATGAAAGTCGCTACACTAAATCTTTGCCAGACGATGCTGAGATCCATTTTGTGATGTTGTTTCAACACCTTTTCTTTCTAATGAAAGTCGCTACATCTAATGGAATCCCATTGATACTCATTGTAATAGCAGGTTTCAACACCTTTTCTTTCTAATGAAAGTCGCTACTCTGCCAATTTCATCCATGTACTCTGGCGACATTTGGTTTCAACACCTTTTCTTTCTAATGAAAGTCGCTACATCCAAATCCCGGAATTTGGTGTACACCAGGAAACCAGTTTCAACACCTTTTCTTTCTAATGAAAGTCGCTACGGGATTTGCTACTAGAGTTAAATATCGATTATTAGCAGATAAAGTAAGTTTCAACACCTTTTCTTTCTAATGAAAGTCGCTACCTATTACTCCAGATCCTAAGCAGAAATCATCTGGTTCTGGGTTTCAACACCTTTTCTTTCTAATGAAAGTCGCTACCAGATATTTTGGTTAGTTGTCAAAGATGTCGTCGTCTTGTTTCAACACCTTTTCTTTCTAATGAAAGTCGCTACAACTCTCTCAAAAGTGAGAGATGCGGTTTTCATTTGTTTCAACACCTTTTCTTTCTAATGAAAGTCGCTACGAGTAGGTAAAGGACGTGGGCGGCGCAAACAGGGTAAGTTTCAACACCTTTTCTTTCTAATGAAAGTCGCTACCTCTAATCCCGGAGCGCATTTTATTTTAGATTCAAAAGCGTTTCAACACCTTTTCTTTCTAATGAAAGTCGCTACCAATGAGATAATAATGCAACGTGAAGGTCATTACTTGCGTTTCAACACCTTTTCTTTCTAATGAAAGTCGCTACTATTAAATAAAAGGTCGGCTTGACCTAATTTACCTGTACGAGGTTTCAACACCTTTTCTTTCTAATGAAAGTCGCTACGTGCCGCATTACAAAGCAACAATGTTCACCAACAAATTGTTTCAACACCTTTTCTTTCTAATGAAAGTCGCTACCTGTAAGATACGAAGAAAATGATTTAATTTTGCCGGACGTTTCAACACCTTTTCTTTCTAATGAAAGTCGCTACTAGAAAGTGAGTTAGCGATCGCGATTCAATCTAAGCTAGAGTTTCAACACCTTTTCTTTCTAATGAAAGTCGCTACTAGAGAGAGCGGAAGTAAGCGAGTCCCAAACAGAATGTTTCAACACCTTTTCTTTCTAATGAAAGTCGCTACTTACTGTAGAGTATTTCTCCACAGTTTTTAAATGGGGTTTCAACACCTTTTCTTTCTAATGAAAGTCGCTACGGGTTGATTAAAACATTTTTGTGACTCACGACAAAAAGGTTTCAACACCTTTTCTTTCTAATGAAAGTCGCTACCAGTACAGAACGAACTACCGCCCTCTACACGGGAGTTTCAACACCTTTTCTTTCTAATGAAAGTCGCTACAAAACATGAACAAACAAAACACGAACAAACTGAGATGTTTCAACACCTTTTCTTTCTAATGAAAGTCGCTACGACAAACAAAGCCCTACTTTAACGGCTGGACACATAGAAAAGTTTCAACACCTTTTCTTTCTAATGAAAGTCGCTACTCCGGATGGTAGTTTCTGGGTTCACTTTATTTCTAGTTTCAACACCTTTTCTTTCTAATGAAAGTCGCTACCCCTCTATTTAAACCCCTTACCCTGCCTTGTGTCTAGACCCAGTTTGCGAGGGGTACTGAAAACAGCCTCGCGCATTGGGGTAAAACGGTCTAGCCAACAACCTGAAACCCTTACAGGGAGGGATATCGAGGCTCTCAACGAAACAATCAGCCTTTCAGCCATTTTGCCTGACCCTCGCAAAAATTGTCAACTCAGAGAAATTAATCCGGGTCAGGAGTCCGGTATCAGGGGTTTGCGGTCATGTCAATAACAGCTTATTCACCCCCATCCTTAAAAGATCACCCGATTATTGGGACGGCAAAATGCGAGTAAAATGTTTTTTGCGGAGAGTTTCTTCAACATCGGGATCGAATACTGTCAGCAAACAGAAACTCTCATATTCTCGCACCGCATAACCCGAAGGTCGAGAGGTCGAACTTCCACACCAACTCGGTTTATCCTTCGCATTAGTGCTACAAACTTTATGAACAATTTCTTCCCAGAGGGTCGGTTCACCTTGCCAAATACTAACAATTTTTCCAACAGTTGTTTTATTGGAAAATTGCAACCCAGCCCCTTCAGCAAGCTGACGAATAATTTCCTGTAAACGTTCGATGAGAGACTGAAGATATTGACCAGGATTTTCTTCAAAAACCCCACTGGAAGCCACAGGAGAAACCTCAAATTCACTTCCTCGAAACCCATTGAACCTTTTCAGTTGATGAGGGGGACGTCGCCAACCGGGGCCAAGTCCACCCAAGCGACTACTTAAATCCAATAATCCCCCAATTAAATCATCAAATGATGAATTACAATCAACATTAATCACCCAAGTTTCATGGGCATCTCTTGCTTTAATATTTGCATAGTCTTTACTTGGTAATTTAAACGGGGATTTAATTTGCCCTAAATAACTCGTGAGTTGAAGTTGGGCGGGACTTGTTAGCCCTCCAAAAACTTTGTTCGTGAGTGCGATCGCATTTTCACGGGAAAGTAACGACAACGCCAACCGGGTAAAATATCCCCGCAAATTTGCCCGCAAAACTTGAGGAGTCCAACGATAAATTCCATTTTGGTTCTCTTCGGGTTTATTTTGATTATTATTATACTGTTGGACACAGGGTTTCATTCCCGTGAGTTTTATTTGCCATTTTCCAGACGGAATAGAAGTTCCCAAACGCCCAAACCCCGAAGCCGTTCCCCGTCCTATTCCCCGCTTTTCTAACATTTGTTTGAGTTGGGTTTTCAGCCATTCTTTCTGTTGAGAAGTTGCCCCTTCTTTCAACAAAACTTGTAAGCTTTTGTTTCCGGGAGTCGGTTTTGGGGGATGTTTTGGCGAAACTTGCCACTGAACGCTTAAGTTCTTACTTTTTTCATTAAAAATTTGCCATTCTTGTTGAGCATAAAGCGGAAACGGTTTTAGATCTTTTTTTAACAGCACACTTTCAAACCGAATTTTGCGGGGTTGCCAACCCGTTTTATCGGGTTTCAATAAACTCAACCAAAATTGTTGTTCCAAGGGTTCAAAATTGGGTAAATTGGTTTTAATCCACTTCAAAAATGCACCCCGTATACTCGAACCGGGAATATAGGGAACGCCGCCAACTTGTGCGGGTAAAATTCCCCCTTCTGAAAATATATAACCCCCGACTTGAATGGGACTGAGAATTTCTAATTTATCAACTCGAACAGTGTATTGCTTCCCATTGCGCGGCTCTACAGTTCCATTCCAAGCGTTAATAATTTCTTGATTACTGTTTGGTTTTTGAACAATATCTTCTGTTTTGGGAGTCCAACCTTTTTCTTCTTCGGGCTTGTCACAATTAACGGTGTACCATTTTGGCATATCTTCAGGTAAAGGCAACATAATAGTCTTAGGATTGGGTGTGATTTAGATTCGATTCGATTAATTTCGTGAAAATTTTCCTTAATTTATAGTGTACACCAGCCAAAGTTTAAACGCCATCACAAACCATAAATCAAAAGTTATTTTACTTGAAAAATTCGATAATTTTACGTTGGGTTGTCTGTTAGTGTCGGGTGTCAGGTGTTCAAGATTATCGATGATATATTGAGATGAGCCGCAGCTTAATCTAATAAAAGGAGGCAATCGTTACTACATCAAAAAAAACTGATATGTTTGGATATTTTTTTAACAACAAAAGTTCTATAAAAATCGCCTATTTAAGTCAGAAATAGGAGAAAATAGAGATGTTAGGTGTTGGGTGTCAGGTGTTAGATGTTAGGTGTTGGGTGTTATGTTCGATCAAACCCGAAAGGTGTTGGGTGTCAGGTGTCAGGTGTCAGGTGTCAGGTGTTAGACGTTGGGTGTTATGTTCGATCAAACCCGAAACCCGAAAGGTGTTGGGTGTCAGGTGTCAGGTGTCAGGTGTTAGACGTTGGGTGTTATGTTCGATGAAACCCGAAACCCGAAACCCGAAACCTGAAACCCGAAACCCGAAACCCGACACCCGAAACCCGACACCCGAAACCCGAAACCCGACACCCGACACCCGAAACCCGAAACCTTCAAGATCCATCCGAGGACTGCGCCGTGACTGAACTATTACCGGGAACAGAAGTGATCGCCCGTGGTTTGAAATGGGAAGTTGTGACTTCTCAACCGCTAGGACAACAAACCCTTTATCGCCTGCGCTGTTTGGAAGGGGTCATACGCGGAGAGGAACTTGATATTTTGGTTCCCTTTGAAACTATTCGGGCGCTGCGGCGAGAACTCAACCCCGCCAAAGCCTCTCCCCTGGCAAATTGGCTGGTTTATCATCAAGCCTTTCTCCTCGAACAAGCTTTGGGTCAACGGGCTTTGCAGGCGGTGCAACCGGGGCGGCTGCGACTCGAACCCTATCAACTGGTTCCGGTTTTACGCGCCCTTCGCATGAGTCGGGTGCGACTGCTGTTGGCTGATGGGGTGGGTTTGGGAAAAACCATTCAGGCGGGACTGGTGTTAACCGAGTTGATGGCGCGGCGGATGGCTCACCGGATTTTAATTGTATCTCCCGCCGGCCCGCTGCTGGAACAGTGGAAACTGGAAATGTCCGAACGGTTTAGCTTGCGGTTTGATGTGGTGAACCGTTCCCATTTGCAGGAAATACGTCGCAGTAACGAACTGGGGGCGAACCCCTTTGATTATATCCCCCTCGGTTTGGTTTCCATTGACTTCCTCAAACAGGAACGCATTCTCGACCTTTTGGAACGGGCCAGCTATGATGTGATTATCCTCGATGAAGCCCATCACTGCATGGACTTGGGAAGCATTGGCGATCGCGAAGACTCTCAACGCCGTCGGTTGGCCGAAGTTTTGGCTCGACGCTGCGATACGTTTTTGATGTTAACCGCCACCCCCCACGATGGGAACGATCGCTCTTTTGCGTCTTTGTGCGAACTGCTTGACCCCTCTTTGGTGGATGGACGGGGAAGCTTGCGGGGCGATCGCTACAAACGCCATGTGATCCGACGCCTGAAACGCCACATCGTTGATCCCGTCACTAAAGAACTCCAGTTCAAAGAACGGATCGTCAAACCGCAGCCGGTCGCCGCCGATCCGCAACACTATCCCCAGTTTGAAGCCTTGCAGAGGGGACTCCTCAAACTCCTCGCCCCCCAACTCAAACGCGCCTTTCGAGCCAAACGCTACAGCGATGTTTTGGCGTTTATCGCCTTACTCAAGCGCAGCGTTTCCAGCGTCGAAGCCTGTAAAGCCACGTTGGGCGTTGTTGCCGATCGCTTTCAACATATTCTCACCCAAAGTTCAGAAAATCAAGAAAGTCGCCGCCAGCGTTTAAAAACCCTCAAAGATTATCAGCGTAAACTCGAACGGTTCGGCACGGTTAGCGTTGAAGAAGAAGAAGATATTGCGTTACTCGAAGCCGAAGAAATTGCCCAACAACTCGCCGAATTGCAGCGAGAAATACGCTCAACTTCTCCGACGGTGAGCCGCATTTCCAACCTAGTCGAATCTTTGGATGAATTGGTCAGTTTAGCCGAAGCTGCCCTTTCTCAAGATCCAAAACTCGACCAATTAATTCGAGAAATTCAAACCATTCGCACCCAAGAACCCGACGCCAATATTCTCGTTTACACCGAATATATCGACTCCCAAAAAGCCGCCGTTAAAGCCTTAGAAAAAGCAGAAATCGGCACGGTTATCGCCATGAGCGGCCTCGACAGCAACGAAATTCGCAGTCAAATAACCTCCCGTTTTTGCCGCGAAGCCAATTTGGTTTTAATCAGTACCGATACCGCCGCCGAAGGGTTAAACCTGCAACAAAAGTGCCACCATTTGATTCATCTGGAACTGCCTTTTAACCCGAACCGTTTGGAACAGCGCAACGGTAGAATTGACCGCTTTGGGCAGAAATTTAACCCCGAAGTTCGCTATCTTTACCTGCAAGGTACCTTTGAAGAACGGATTTTACTGCGGTTAATTGCCAAATACGAACGGCAGCGATCGCGCCTGACATTTGTACCCAATACTTTGGGCGTGACCACCAGCAGCGATGTCACCACCGAAAAACTGCTCAAAGGCTTAATTGATGAAGATGAAAAACGCTCAACTTCCCAACAATTGCCCCTATTTTCCCTCGTTAACGAAGGGGGAGGAATAGACTTGACCGACATTGATGAAAATCAAGGAAGCGATATCGCCACCCGAGAACTTTTGGAAGAAATTGATAAAAGTTTGAAAGGGTTTGAACAAGCCGCCAAAACTAACGCTTGGTTAGCCGATGTGGGGATGAACGCCGAAAGCCAACTGTTAGCTGATGCGGAAACCCTACGCGCCGAAGGTTCAAAAGCCAGTGGGGTAGATTTGCTAAACTTTGTTTGCGATGCGGTGCAGTTAGACGGCGGAGACGTGAACGCCGAAAAAGACCAATTGTTTGAGATCAAACTTCCCCCCGCTTGGCATTCGGGGACCGAAGATCTGCCGGGATACGATCGCGAAAGCCGCACGGTTCGCCTCACCACCAACCTCGATATCACCCGCGATCGCCAAGATCGCCCCGTCGGTTATTTGGGGCGGGCGCATCCCCTGGTTAGACGGGCAATTGATCGGGTTCGCAACCTGTCCTTTGGCGGAACCGCAGAACAAGATCCGCGAGTCAGTGCAGTTCTCGCCGACATCGATCAACCCACCCTTTTGCTAACCTACGTCGGGCGAATTTTATCCGATAGCGGACGGGAGTTTGAACGGGTTGTCGCCGTTGAGTTTCCCCAAACCGGAAAACCGAAATTTTTGCCCAAAGCCGAACAGTGGTTAAAGTTCGCTGATCGCCAAAATGCCATCAAAACCGCCAAAGTCTGGGAAAACCACTTTCACGCATTGTGGGAAGCGGGACTCGAAGGGGGTAAACGGGCAGTTGAGTCGGGCTTTCAACCCCTGGCGGAAACCTTTATTCGGGAATTTCAAGCCAACTTGGAAGAAGAACAATCGCGTTTGAAAGAGTGGCTGGATCTGCGACATCAGGAAATTCTCCCCCTGGAGGCGATCGCCAGTCAACAGTTGGGCTTATTTGATGCCGTTCCCGTTTCCGAACCTCCCAGTTGGACAACCCTTGACGACCCCCTGGAAAAACTCGCGGCTTTTAGCGTCGATCCGAGTCAACCGCCAAAACTGCGAAGCGAAGCCGATGGAGTGCTGCGACTTTATCACCAGCGACAACAGGACTTAGAAAACCGACTCCATTTGCATCCCCTCGAAATTGTTCCCATCGGTGTATTAATGCTCGTTCCCCGGTCGAAATAATCTGTTACGCATCTAAATTACACGAGCGGCCAATTCCAGACACCCGAAACCCAACACCCAACAACCAACACCCAACACCCGACACCCGACACCCGACACCCAACAACCAACACCCGACACCCGACACCCAACACCCGACACCGATCTTTAACAATGCAGTTTAAATCCACAACAGCTTAATCATGGCTTTAGAAATTCTAGAACACAATTCCTTTACCGGGCCGGCTTTCCCCGAACCCTTTGTTAAGTTTGAACTCGAAAAACAACTCACCAAGAAAAAACTCCTCGCCAAAACCACCGGAACCGAAGGCAAAACCCTACAGCAGTCCTGGGAGGTTTACCGCCGCAAATTGCGAGAACTTTCCACAATGGGCGGCGCCGTTCGCGTTTTTAACCACGTTGTTGAACCCCTGATCGAACGCTTGGGATACGCCACCGCAGAAATAGCCGATCCGGTTCAAACCCGCGAAGGTTTGGAGTCGGGGGGGTATTTGCTGAAAACCGCAGACGGTTCATCGAAACTGCGAGTCTGGACGACGGCTTTTGAAGAAGATCTCGACGCACCCGCCAAACGGGGGTTGGCTTACCGTTTTTCCCATCTGCGCGTTGCCCAACGGGTGCTGCTGACTTCCGGCGAACGAGTTGGACTCCTCACCAACGGCGTTGAACTGCGGGTGTTAATTTCCGATCCCGCCCGTCCCGACTCCCAACTGATCGTCCCCATCGACACTCACTGGAAGCGATCGCGATCGGTACCCGACAGTTACCGCCTGGTTTTGGCTTTGAGTTCGCCCGAGGGAATTGTAGCGGTTCCCGAGTTGGTCGAAAAAGCCAGACTGCAACAGGCTCAAGTTACCAAAGATTTGAGGGTTCAAGCAAGACGGGCGGTAAGGCTGTTTATTCAAGAAATTTTAGATCGCCATCAGGTGTCGGGTGTCGGGTTTCGGGTGTCGGGTGTTGGGGATGGGGATGAGGTGTCGGGTATTTTAGCAGGGGAAGATGTCAGTGGAATTGAGGGAAGTCAAGACTTATCGGGATCTCAGGGTTTGGAATCAGGGGATGAGGTGTCGGGTGTCGGGTTTCGGGTGTCGGGTATTTTAGCAGGGGAAGATGTCAGTGGAATTGAGGGAAGTCAAGACTTATCGGGATCTCAGGGTTTGGAATCAGGCGATGGATCTGGTGGTGGAGTGCTACCAACTGACTCGGAAGTTTCCGCAGACAGAGACTTACGGACTCAGCAGCCAGATCCAAAGGGCGGCGGTATCAATTCCGGCGAATATCGCCGAGGGGAAGGGCAGATATCATCTCAAAGAATACATTCAACATCTATACATCGCCAACGGCTCGCTGATGGAGTTGGAAACTCATCTAATGATAGCCGGGAGACTGGCTTATCTGAACCATCAGGAACTCGAAGCAATGCTGAAACTGACCTCGGAAGTGGGTTCCAAGCTGAATCGTTTGATCAAAACCTTGAAGCAAAAACAACACCCGACACCCGACACCTGAAACCCGACACCCAACACCCGACACCCGACACCCAACACCTACCCCCGGACGCCCTCGCCAAACAACTCTGGCGAGAAGGGTTAATTGTGGTTTATCGGTTGTTGTTTGTTCTCAAGCTGGAAACCAGCGATGACCCCGCCAGGGCTTTTAGTTTTGCTTCTACGAGTCTTTGGCGCAATTCTTTTTCGCCGACAACGGCTTTGGCGAAGTATGTCCGTCGGGTTCTCGATGAGGGGATGGAAACGGGCGAATTTCTCGAACAGGGCTTAAAGCAGATGTTTCGGATGTTTGCTGAGGGGTTGGAATGTACCGAACTCCATGTTAAACCCTTGGGCGGGGCGCTGTTTGGGCCGAATACCACGCCGATTTTATCATCCTTGAGTTGGGGTGAACGGGCGGTTGCTCATTTGTTGGATCAGTTGCTTTGGACGGCCAAACGGCGGGGGGCGATCGCCAGAGAACGGGTTCACTACGGATCGCTGGATGTGGAAGACTTGGGACGGGTTTATGAGGCGCTGCTAGAACTTGAACCGGGTATCGCCACAGAACCCATGTGTCGGCTGCAACGCGACAAATTACAAGTGGTGGTTCCTCTCGCCCAGGGGGAAAAATACCGCCCGGTTGTGCAGTCGGAAACCGACGGCGACATTGACATCGAAGACGATAACGAAGAAGAAACCCCCAAACGCAGTAAAAAAACCAAGGTTCAATGGATCGAGGAAATTAAGCCCGGACAGTTTTATTTGCGGGTCGGGTTGGGGCGCAAGTCGAGCGGTTCCTATTATACCCCCCATTCTTTCGTGCGGTTTTTGGTGCGGGAAACTTTGGGCGCGAAAGTCGATGAATGCAGCCCCAAAGACGACCCCAACCCCCCCGCTATTCTCAAGCTAAAGGTTCTCGATCCGGCGATGGGTAGCGGACATTTTTTGGTTGAAGCCTGTCGGTTTCTCGGCGATCGACTGTACGAGGCTTGTCGGCTGTGCGATGAGAAAATATTAGCCGCAGAACAAGCTTCTGAACCGGTCGATCCGGCGACACCCAACTCCGACCCCAACGCGATCGCGGATGTTTACCGTCAGCGCATTCTCGCCCTTCCCGACCCGGAAAAGAAACTCCTCAACTATCTTCCCAGTTCCGCCCCGGAAGGTCAAGAGTCAGGCTATTCTCAACAAGAAGCCCAAGCGCTTTGTCGCCGCATGGTGGCGGTTCACTGTCTCTATGGTGTCGATAAAAACCCCCTGGCGGTGGAGTTGGCGAAGTTGTCGCTGTGGTTGGAGTCTCACGCGGAGGGTTTACCGCTAACGTTTTTGGATCACCGTCTGCTGTTGGGGGATTCTCTGACGGGGCCATTTTTTCACCATTTACTCACCTATCCGGGTACCCAACAGGAGATCGATCCGTTGCTGTTTCGGGGGATTCGAGAACGGTTTACCGAGGCGATGGCGCAGGCTTTAACTCATGTTAAATCCCTAGAAGCTACGGTGGGATTTAATTTATCCGAGTTGAAGGCAAAAGAGGCGGCAAAAGATAAGTTAGATCGGGCGTTGGCTCCGTTTAAAATTATAGCGGCCGCTTGGTCGGGCGGGGTTATGTTGGGAAATTGCGATGATATTGCTTACGCCAATTTGGTTAAATTTTTTGCGGAAAATGGCGAGTTACCCGAAGATTTCAGCGCCCTTGAAACTTCCGATCCGGTATCGTTGCGACAGGCGATCGCGAAGGGTTTGGGTGTTGGGGATGAGGTGTCGGGTGTCGGGTGTCGGGTGTCGGGTGTTGGGGATGAGGTTTCGGGTGTCGGGTTTCCGGTTTCGGGTGATTTATCGGCTTTTTTAACCGATACTTCTATTCCTGCTTTTTCCTACGATTTGATGTTTGCCGAGGTATTTTATCCCACCGGAAATTTAAACGAGGTTCACGGTTTTGATGTTGTTTTAGGTAATCCACCTTGGGATGCTGTTCGACCCAAAGCTAAAGAATTTTTTGCATCTTATGATTTTGGGATTTTAGATGCACCAACTAAACCAGAAAGAATTGCGATTGAAGAACGGATAAAAGCAGATGCAAAGATTTCCAAACTTCACGAAGATTATGAGGCAGAATTTAAAGAACAGCATCAAATTCACGATATTTTATATCAATATCAAGTCGTCCGTGTTAACGGTTCAAAAACGGGAGGCGATCCAGATGCAGCCAAGTTATTTGCAGAGCGAAATACACAACTTTTACATCAATCTGGTTTAACAGGTGTCGTCATTCCATCAGGATTTCACGCCAATGAAGGAGCGACGGGAATTAGACGGCTTTACTTTGAAAATATGGCTTGTCAGTGCTGTTATTCTTTTGAAAACCGCAGAAAGTTATTTGAAATTCATGCAAGTTTCAAATTTGCAACTGTTATTGCTCAAAAAGGAAAGCAAACCACAGAATTTCCCTGTGCTTTTTATCTCCATGATGATGAATGGCTGTTTGAGGAAAAAGAACAGCGTCCACCTTTAAACTACACCCTTGATTTTATTCAAAAAACCGGGGGCGATTATCTCAGTTTGTTAGAATTGCAGTCTGAGAAAGATTTAGAAGTTGCTAAAGTTTGTTTTGCCAATGGTGAACCCTTTGGAACGGTTTGCGATCGCTTAAAGATTAAATTAGGTCGTGAACTTCATATGACTGATGATGCTTGGCGGTTTACAAACACTGATGAGATTTTACCCAACGGTGAAGATCCTAGAGATCCGGATATTGCCAAACAATTGTTACAGCGAGGTTATCTGGTTCTACACGAAGGAAAAACCTTTCATCAATATAATGATAGATGGGAAGAACGACCCCGATATTTAGTAGAAATTAACAAGCTAGTTGATAAACCCGGTTGGTTATCTGCTGTTCCTTATTTTCGTTTATCTTTTCGAGATATTGCTAGTTCTACAAATGAACGAACCTTGATTTTTGCCGTGATTGGATTCTCAATTTTTGGCAATACATCGCCTTGTGAAAAAATTCCCAGACAACGCTCCAATGTATCTGCTCTTATTCTTCAAAGTGCTGCAAATTCTTTTTGTACAGATTGGCTAATAAGATTACAAACAGCAGCTCATGTTAATCTTTTCATCCTCAACCGTATTCCGATACCCAACACCCAACACCCGACACCCGACACCCGACACCCGACACCCGACACCTTCCTCGCCCATTCCGCCCTTCGTTTAACTTGTAATCATTCGGGTTATGAACCATTGTGGCGTGAACAGTTGGGTGATGTATGGCGAGAAAATAATAGTTTAGAAGGCGAAAACTCAACGGTTAAATTTCCGGTATTAGCCAGTGATGATGAACGTTGGAAAGTTCGGGCTGCTATTGACGCCGTTATCGCCCAAGCGTACCACCTCAACCGAGAACAATATTGTCATGTTCTTTCGACATTTAGCCACAAAAGTTATCCGAAAGCACGCCAATTGTGTTTGGAAATGTTCGATGAATTAGAAAGTATTGGACTGGAAGCGTTTACGCAAAAATATGACCCCTATCACGATATTCCGTTAAATGAAAACCTCCCCAAACCCGTGATTAGTTTACCCATTCCCGAAACCAATTCGGCGACAACAGATGACGGTTTTCAACTGACTTCCCCACCCGTTAAAGAGAAGTCAACCAAACGAAGGCGAAAGAAATAGTAAGCTGTTGTGCATTTAAACTGCATTGTAAAGATAGGTGTCGGGTGTCGGGTGTCGGGTGTTGGGCGTTGGGTGTTGGGTAATTTAGATGTGTAACAGCTTATTGGTTTGTAAATTGTTGTCTCGGTTTATCCAATATGAAAGATAAAAAGCAATGCAACCCAGGATTAATCCCCCTAAATCCCCCTTCAAAAGGGGGACTTTCAACCGTGTTATTCTTTATTCCCCCCTTTCAAAGCGGTAGGGGATTCAACTATTTAATTTTTTCATCTCATAGAGTTTAAGAGGTCAAATTATGCTGGTTCTACAACTTCAGGAAATTCTCGATAAAGGTGAAGATGCGATTGTTGCAGCGAGTACATTTTTGGCTCAAAAAATGGCAACTCTTGACTGTGCAGACGTAGATAAAATTTCAACGGAAACGCTGAATTTATTGTTTGCTAAAATTCCCCAAAATTGGCAATTTGTTGAGTTTGCAGAGATTATTAATATAGATACTCTCAGCGCTCAATTTTCTCAGCAGTTGGTTCAGTTTGTACAGCAGCGAGTTGAACAAAACTCCGTTTCTCCCAACACCCAACACCCAACATCCGAAACCCAACACCCAAAACCCAACACCCAAAACCCAACACCCGACACCCAACACCCGACACCCGAAACCCCCCTTCATCCGATTAAAATTTTAGATCATGTTATTGCTGAATATCGGGATTATTTATTGACGGAATTTCGGGCGAAAGATCCCCTTTTAAAACAGTCCCTAGAGGATGCAATTGATCGACCTTTGTTTTTAGCCCAAGAACCATTTTATCAGGTTCATCGTCCGTTTAAATCCGGGGAACGTTGGCGAAATTTACCGATTGATCGCCGACTCGCCGAGGTAATGGAAAAGCGTTCTAAGAGCAAATTAGCCTATTTACATCAGTCGGATGCGATCGCCCATTTGTTAGGAGAAAATGCTTCGCCGTTGGTGGTGACAACCGGAACCGGAAGCGGAAAAACCGAGACGTTTTTACTTCCCGTTATTCAGAATGCGATCGAAGATAGTGTCGCTTTTAAAAAATCGGGATTAACTGCAATTTTAGTTTATCCGATGAACGCCCTCTCAAACGATCAACTGTTGCGAATTAACACTTATTTACAGGATTCCGGTTGGGCGGGTGCGGTTTCGGTGGCAAAATACGATCGGGGAACCACCCAACAAGAACGGTATCAACTGCGAGAAAATCCCCCTCAAATCTTGTTGACGAACTACATGATGTTAGAATATTTGTTGGTTCGTCCGGCGGATCGAGAACGGATATTTGCCAATCATCGCTGTCGGTTTTTGGTGTTGGATGAAGTTCACAGCTATCGGGGAAGCTTGGGGAGCAATATCGCGCTGTTGGTGCGGCGTTTACAAGCCCATTTAAAACGAGCCACACAGGATTATTATCTGGAAAATCGGCAGGGACTCGATAACTTTGGGGGGCGTCGCTATCCGGTATTAATTCCGGTGGGAACTTCGGCAACCATTAAAAGTGTAGCCGAAAAAAATGGCAATTCAGAGGAAGAAACCCTCACCTCTCTCGAACAGCGAGACAGGGCGGTACAGGAATTTTTTGGGAAAATATCCGGCGCCCCTCCCCAAAATATTCGGGTGATCGGGGAAGAATTAGAAGAAATTGTCACCCCTTCCGAGGCGGTTTATTCATCCCAACCCGTCGCGATCGCAGATATCGACATCCAAAACTCCGAAGCCGTCACCCGTGCCATTTGTCAGCTATCGGAACAACCCTTAACAACTCCCCTCGATGAAGCGGTTCAACGGACTCGATTACTGTGGGATTTAAACCGTTGGTTAATTCGTTCTCCGATGTCTCTGACTCAAATTGTAGAGAAAGTGAAAACCGAAGTCAAACCCCGCCAAAACTGTTCCCCCGAGTCGCTGCAAAAAGAGATCGAAACCGCCCTACTCGCCGGCGCCGCCTTACCGGAAGGAACGCCGGGAGCGTTGAGAATACGGGCGCATCGCTTCATTCGGGGCGGATGGCATTTTTATCGCTGTCTCAACCCCGAGTGCGGGAAACTCTACCCGATGGGAGAAGAACGCTGTCGCTGCGGCTATTCTACGGCGCCGCTGTACCTGTGTCGCAACTGCGGGGCGCACTACCTGCGGCTTGTGGGAAAATCCCCCGTCGATCCGGGAGCCGAACCCCTGCGCCCCAGTGGAGAGCCTTCAGAAGAACACGAGTGGATGCTGTACGAAGCGAGTCGGTTTGAGAGCTTGATCGGGGTTGAAGACGAAGAGGATAGCCCCTCCGTTGAAGAAAATAACCCCCCCAAAACCCGCAAGCGTAAATCCTCAAAAACCGGAAAACAAACCGAACAAATGCGTCGGCGTCCGGTTTGTTCGGGTTCGTTCGATCCGAAAAGCTTGGCGTTCAGCTTTGAAGAAAACCTCTATCCGATGAAAATTACCCTCGCCCCCGCCCGGACTCGCTGTTTGTGTTGCGGGGGAACGGGGGGAAGTCGCAACGTTGTTACTCCGGTGGCGTTGGGAACCTCGGCGGCGGTGAAAGTGTTGAGCGAAGGGTTGATGGAGTCGTTGGCGGCGGTTCGCTCCACACAGCCCGGACAGGCGGGGAAAGAGAGGCTGTTGGTGTTTAGCGATAGCCGTCAGGATGCGGCCCATCAAGCCCGTTTTATTCATTTTGCCAGCCGTTACGACCGGATGAGACGGCGGCTGATCGGGTTGCTCAAAGAGGAGGGAACGTTAAAATTACAGAGGGCCGTAGAGTTGTTGAGCGATCGCGCCCTGCAAGTTCGGGATAATCCCAATCTACCGGAACATAACCAGCGCCGCATTTCCTCCGAAGACCGCCAAAAAATTCAAGCCTGGGAAGAAGCGCCGTTATTGGATGAAATTGCGATCAATGCCGGCTACCGAGGAACGCTGATTAATTTGGGGTTGGTGAGGGTTGCCTACGATGAATTGGAGGATTATATTCAAGAACAGGGGGCAAGTTTGGCGCAAAGTTTGGGCGTCGAATTAAACCAGCTTTATTATCTCTGCACCTGCATTTTGAATGAAATCCGAATTCGGGGCTGCGTTTCCCGCGAACTGCTGCGCTATCATCCCGACAGTGTTCGCATTCCCGAATATTTAAAAAAGGCAAATTGGGAGCGGCGAGTTCGATCGCCCCAAGGGTTTGCGCTGTCGGCGACGGGCGAACCAGTGGGGTATATTGATGCGGCAGAAATTCCCTATGGGATCAAACATTTGAACTGTTGGCGAAAACCAAAATCCGGCGGTCGGGGGCCGAGTTTGGAGCGGATTTTAAAATATTTGGTCGAACGGTTTAACGGCTCGCCCAAGGTGGAAATGAGCCACATGATCGAATTGTTGGAATTTTTGCGGGCCGGCGCCTATTTGGTGGCGGCAGATGTTTACGGTTATCGGGAAAGCCGGCAACTGTTGCAGGTGAACGACGATGAAATTTTATTCGAGCTTTTAACCTCTTCCCAACGGTTGCGCTGTCAGGTTTGCGGAACTCCCGCCGGCGGATTTTCGGTAAATTTTCCCTGCTGTCAGTGTCACGGTTCTTTGGTCGAGTGGAGCGATGCCGAGGTCAATCAAAACCGCACGGTTAAACGGATTCAGGCTAGTGATATTATTTCGCTCAATGCCAGGGAACATACCGCCCAGGTTCCCAACGATGAACGGGTGATTATTGAGGAATTGTTTAAGGGGGATTTGAGCCAGTCTACGGTGAATTTGTTGGCTTGTTCGCCCACTTTGGAAATGGGTATTGATGTGGGGGGGTTGGATGCGGTTATCTTGCGAAACGTTCCCCCCCGCCCGGATAACTACGCTCAACGGGGAGGACGGGCCGGACGCCGGACCCGGGTGGGATTGGTGATCAGTTACGCTCGCAGCACCCCCCACGACCAATATTTTTATGACAAACCCGCAGAGATGATTTCTGGGGAAGTTCCCGCGCCTGCGGTGGCTTTGGGAAATCGGGATGTGATTTTTCGCCATCTGCACGCGATCGCATTTGGGGCGGCTGAACCCGGACTGGCGGGAAAAATGCTCGATTATGTTTCTCCCCAGGGCGAAATTAAACAGGAAGACGTTGATGCTTTAATTGCCGGGGTGAGGGTGCAGTTCGAGGCGGCGATCGCTTTGGCGAAGGAAGCTTGGCAGGACGGTATCTTAGCAGAAGCGGAGTTGGACGAGTCTCAGTTGCGAGCGTCGTTAGAGAAATTGCCCGACCGCATTCAAGATGTGATTAATCGTACCGCCCGACAGGTGATCGAACTGCGACAGGCACTTGATGTTTATCATCAAAATCTTCAGGGAAGGGGGGCGGCGATCCATTCTGAGAAATTAATTGCTCAGATTTTGGGACTCCCGGGCGATCGCAATCAAAAGGCGGCGGAAGCCGACGACCGTTCCGGGGGATATCCGCTGCGACGGTTTGCCGAGTTTGGCATTCTTCCCGGATACGAATTTCCGACTCAACCTGCGGCGTTGCGGTTGCTGGAAGACAAACACGAAGCCGATCCCATCACGACGGCCCGTCGGGTGGGGATTAATCAGTTTCGCCCCGACGCTCAAGTTTATGCTCGCACCCGCCGCTGGAAAGTGATCGGACTGGATCGGTCTTCTCCCTGGAATCCCCCAGCCGATCAACCGAATTGGCTGTACGGGGTGTGTCGGACTTGCGGGTTGCGCCACACTGCCGATGAACCTTTTTGTCCCCGGTGCGGCTGCGATCGGCCAAAACAAAGCCTACCGGCGGCGGAGTTTGCCGGATTTTTGGCACGGGCTGATGAAAGTCCGATCCTTGATGAAGAAGAACGTTATGCGGCCCGCAATTTAATTCAGGTTTATCCCCAATGGAACGGACAGGTGATCGGTCGTTGGCGGGTTGGAGACGGCTGGATGTTGCGCCTGAGTCGAGAGGAAGAAGTGCGATGGTTGAATGAAGGGTTTCCCCCTTCGGAGAAAGAACTGGAAGCCGAAATTTCTCCACTGCACAGCCAAGCTAAGGGGTATTTGCTTTGTGGTTCTTGCGGAAAGTTGCTCAATATTCCCGAAACTA
Source organism: Limnoraphis robusta BA-68 BA1 (assembly GCF_034932365.1). NCBI lineage: Bacteria > Bacillati > Cyanobacteriota > Cyanophyceae > Oscillatoriales > Sirenicapillariaceae > Limnoraphis > Limnoraphis robusta. The sequence continues at coordinate 178,143 of NZ_JAYGHR010000061.1, forward strand.
AAGCAACTCGTTCGGGAGGACGTCGGAGAACTCGCAGCGCCTCCGAGGGAGAACGAGATATTTATGGTCACGCCCAACAGTGTCCCCAACGGGGAACTCCGCCCCGCCCGATCGCGTTGGTGACAGCCGAAAAAGCCGAGGTTTTGCGGTTGATCGTTTCGGTGCCTCGCGAGACGAGCGATGAGAAGCTGCTAGCTTGGGGTTTATCGTTGGGATATGCTTTGAAGGCGGGGATGCAGCACTGTTATATGTTGGATGATTCGGAGGTTGTTTTTGAGTTTGAAGGGTCGTGGACGGTTGAGGAGGATGGCCGGCGCTACCGTGTGGCAACTCTGACGTTTATTGACCCGAGTTTGGGGGGAAGCGGTTATCTGCGCCGAATTGCCACAGAATGGCATCGAGTCGCCGCCCGCGCCCTGGAACATTTGGATCATCCCGATTGTCAAACGGCTTGTTATCGCTGTTTAAAAACTTATCAAAATCAGCGTTACCACGATTTATTAAACTGGACTCTAATTGCGCCGGTTTTGGAAGCTTTACAGAAGAATATTCCCGAAGAACAGCCCCTTAAATTGGGCGATTTGGATGCTGTTAAGCCCTGGTTGGATGCTTACGCGGAGGGGGTGAATTCTCCTTTAGAATTAAAGTTTCTTCGATTATTTGAGCGGTACGGGTTTTTTCCTCAAAAGCAGGTTCCAGTCGCCCCCAATATGGGGGAACAGCCGATTTCAATCGCCGATTTTGCGGTATCCGAGAAGAAGTTGGCGATTTATATCGATGGTGCGGCGTTTCACCGGGGAGCGGCTTTGAGACGCGATCGCCATATTCGAGACAGTTTGCGGCGCAGTTCTTCTCCTTGGCAAGTTGTAGAGCTAAAAGCGGCCGATCTTAAGCGAGGAGAGGAGTTGGTTGAATCATTAAAGACCCTGATTCAATAGCCGGATTAATTTTAGGAGAAACTGTTGCTAAATCGAAAAGGGGATGGGAAATCTTTGGGTGTCCGGTGTCCGGTGTCGGGCGTTCAATGAAACTTTAAGCCCGTCCCTTTTTGCAGCTTTACTTTTCCAAGTTCATCTAATTTAGATGCTTAATAATTTTCCGAAATCAAAAGTTTTTATAACGACTCCCTGCTGCTTTTTTTCAGATAAAACTATTGCTGACTTAACTGCTTTTTGATACTTACATACAACTCCTTCGTTGTTCTTGACCAAAGATTACCAAAATCGCCTCCCATCAGCTTCCAACAAATCAAAGGTTGAAAAGGAGCATTCACATCGTTCCATTCGGGTTGATTTCTTTTGGCGATCGCATCATTAAAAAATGATACCATCTCGTCAATTTGCTGACTCGTAATCGGTTGACCATTCGCCAAGGCTTCCGATAAAACCCAGGTCTTGCGGCCACCGTTATCGTAGTAAAGTTTTAGCCCTTCTTGAGCTTCTTGGGACACCTCAGACGGTGCGATCACTTCATACTCAGGTGCGCTGGACTCTGACCGTGATACCATTGCTTGGACTGTCAACTCCATGTCAACCAATTCGATGTAAATCTTGGAACAGGCAGCTTGAAACTGAGAATATGGGTTTTCTAACGTTTCGGTAGTCGAGTCCATAGCCGTATTTAGAGGTACTTTTGACATTTTACCATTGTTGTGAATGGCAAGAAACAGTGGGGACACTCTCCTTGTATCCATTGAGCAGGAATTGAAAAGGGGGTTCCACAGTTGGTACACTTCGATAATAAACGCAGTTGATGGCGATCGCTTCCCACTTTGTCCACAAAGCTATTCAGATACACCTTACTTACAAGCTTCAATGTAATCTATACACCTTTCAAACCCATCATCAAGAGTATTTCTCAATCTCTATCATTGCTAAAACCAACCAATGAGCAACCCGATCAACTTCCTGTAACCAATCACATCCCAACAAACATCCAAGTACATACTCGCCCAAATTGTCCATCATCTCAGGATGAATTGTCCTTAGCAGTCCTTCACCATAACAATTTAACATTGCCTCAGCTAACTTTTCCTCCTCCAACCATCCTCTGTTAGTGAGTCTTTGCTGATACCAATCTCTCAACTGTTTTAACCCTTTAAAATTTCCTTGGTCTTTCATCTTTTCCTCAATGACCTGACCAAACGCCCATAATCCTTGCAAAATATCTTCACTATAACTCGTCCCATCCCCCACACAATTTTTCTCATCTGCTGCAACAAACTCCTTCCCCATTTCCTTAGCTAATACGTTACTATTTTGCAATCCCAACCGATGGCTCAAACAAACCTTCACTCCCGAAACTTGATGAGATCGATGCCAGTACGTCTCCCCATACTGTTGTAAATCATCTTCTAGACATTGGGGACAAAATTGTAAGTAATCGGAATAATAAAGCGTTAATTTAGGGATTCTGGCGACTTGGGCAACGGATTTACTTTCCTTGCCCTCCATCAATTGTTGTAATCGCCTTACTTCACGGTTCGTCAAAAAAGCTCGATAGTAAGGGAAAAGCGTATATTTTTCCAAGATCTGATTGGTTGTTAAACTAGACCCAAACGGGAACTGATTAACCAAAGTTGCCAAATTATTGGGTAATCCTAAATAATACTGCTTCGTTCCTGCTGTTTGGAACAAATCAAGCTGTGTCTGTCTAAAATTCCGATTTCCAATTCGGACATGATAGCGACAGATCACGCTATAAAAAAGTTCATCTGGATAGGGCATTGGGAAAAAATGCAGCATGAACTCACTTGACTATACAGAAATCTTGTTCGGGATTATCCTTAACAATATTGGCTGCAACCAAACCTGGATAAACGGGGATTTCATTTTGTTTGGCATCTTCAAGAATTTTTCTCATATCTTTTTCCTTATAATTCGGGTTGAGTTTACCTTTTGACTTAACTATTCTAGAGACATTATCTTTAAATTGCTCACCTTTTAATTCGATTTTATAAGCTTGACGTACAAGCTCATTAATATTCATTTCCTGTGGATTTTCATTGACGACACGCTCCGCCAACATCTTCGCTTGAGTCGGTTCCACCTCCAAGTCTAGCAATTGGGCAATCACTTCTTTTAGAAGGGGCGACATTGCACCTGAACGTTTTTGATTACGTTTAATGCGTCGCATTTCAGCCAAATCGTCAAAATTAACGTCATTCAAGCATTTTCCTCTGTAGTCAGAAATATCAACAGGAGCAATATCTCTGTACTTCTTCATCTGGTTAATATTTCCTGAGCGGATTGCATCTAGCATCGGTTTGACTAAGTATAACCCTTCTGCCGCCACTTGATGAATTAAATCAACTGTAATAACTTCATCTCCACCCGAAGAAATCGCTCGCCATTGCACCATTTTGTAGAGTTTAATCAGAATATCAATGATTCCCTGTGTTTCCTCATATAGTGCATCGCCGATTTCTTCGGTGTAGGGAATCTCTGTTTTTGTCCACTGATATTCCCACATTCCTTCCACAAAAAATTGCCAATTTTCGTCATTTTCCATCCGTTTCCAGCGAACTGCACCTTCGCCTGTTCCTCGCCTTGCATTCCGGAAATTACCTGTTAAAATTGGTTCGGCTTCATTCGTTCCCACTCTAATGACGGGAATTCCAATAATATTGTCCATTTTTACTAAAAAATTGAGAAGATCATCCCGTCCCCTCCTTGAATTTGCCAGATTTTGCATCTCATCAATGACCAATAAACCCAAATGATGGGTATGGGCTATCTGTGCCACTTGAGCTAACATATAATCCTCAGAATTGCCCCGAGAACCGAATTTTTTGAAGTAATTTGTGCCAAGAAGTCTATCTATACCGAGAAAAATATCCGTACATAAGCCTTTGAGCGAACCTGCGTGGGGACAATCTACTTTGAGCCAAACAACTTGAGTAACACTATATTGAGAATGAATAATGACTTGAGGATATAAATCAAGAATATTTGCTAAATTGGTTGACTTTCCCAATCCAGACTCTCCAATAATCGTTAAACCGGAGGCAGTAGTGGGAGCAGTTGTTACGGTAACATAATTTTCTAAATTGTGACCGTCTTTAGCTTGAATTGACCCATAAATTTCCCGCGAACGTCGAACATATTCGGGTTGCAAGGGATTTCTAGAGATATAACCACTCATTAATAAAACATTGATGGTTTGATGTAAATCAACGGTTTTAGAAAGGGGATCAAAATACCTTGATAATCGCTCAATACAGTGAAAACGGTCTTGCGCTTCTAATTTTCTTTCCTCGGAATCGTAAATGGGGTATTTTGCCGCTAAATCTATAAATTCCTCCTGAGATAAAATCGGTGGTAGCGTTTCAATCATCGGATTGTTATTGTATTCCACCTGTTTAAACCGACGATATTTAGCGATAGAGGCTCGCGTGCCATTCGGAATATCTATCCACTCGTAATAACTATATTTGTTAGTAAAGTCTTTATTTTCCACCTTGGCGTTCCTTGCGTTTTCGGGCGAGTAAATCTAAATGGCTTGGTTGAAATGATTTGGGAGAATTAGACGGGTTAGATTCTGGCGTGGTATCGCTCGTTTCTTTAGAGGGTGATGGCTTCTCCTCTTTGGCAAGTTCAAAAGCCTCTACTTCTCTCCGTTGTGCCTTTTCCTGCGCTCTGTGTTCTCGAATTCCGGAGGTTTTCTGTAAGTTACTCTGGCTTTTATCTTGGTGTTTCTCCGTTTGTTGTTCAGCACGGCGGGTAATACTCTCTATTTTAGCCATTAAATCAACTTCATTTTGTAGTTGTTGTCCTTCCCGTTTCTTTCTTTGTAATTCTTCGTAAGCCAACAAATACTCTACATCATAGATTGTTCTATTAGCATATCGTTCATCGGGGTCTTGTAAATAGCATTTTTCAAAGTCTCGACCATCGGGAGAAGGTAAATAAATAATATCCATTCGTCTGGGATCATAAGAGATTTGTAGTGATTTTTCTGAGGGTGATAACATTTGACTTCTGGCTTTTTCAAACCACATCTCCTTAATCGCTTTTTCGCAGGTGTAGTGCATGGATTTAAAGCGAATACCCCTTTCCGTAATTATAGCTTTTCCTGTGGGCATTAAATTCAATTTAATAAGATCTTCATTAATCGTTCTCAACCGACCCGAACGATTGATAATTCCCCACTTCCATAACTCTATAGGAATGGGAGCAACATCGTCGGCAATCATGTCCTTATCGCGATTATAAGTTTTTAACTCATGGCTATTATGATAAAGGATAATTTCAAGAATTACCTCTGTAAATTGATCGAGATCTAGACGACTATCTAAACGGTAGTCTCTTGCTCCTCTCTGCCTAAAATCTTTATCGATAAAGCCGGGTAAAAAGGGTTTAACTCGATCATGAATAACTCGAAAATGTCTTTCAACTAAACCTTTCCAGTCGGCTCTATAAGGGGCTGCATTTTCAATGCGAATCTGTAAGTTAGGAATCATAGTTTCAACAGTCATTCCAGCTAATTCTCCTCGATCTCCTAAAATACATTCTGGAATGTGATGACAAGGCCATTGTTCTTCAGTAATTGTAATGCCGAATTCTTGACAAAAAGCCACTTTATCAGTGACGGAATTAGCTAAAGCCATCATCGCACCCAACCAGGACGGGCCTTCTAATCCAATATAAACCCCTACTATCATGCGACTAAATACATCAATAATTACATAAATGACGGGTCGTCCAATAATCCAGTCACGCTGATATTTAGACACTAAATAAACATCGGCAACGGTGGCATCAATCTGATAGCGAAATCCGGGGCCAGTAGTTTCGGCTTGAGATGTTCCCAAGATTGCCCGGTTTTGTAAGGCATAGTGTTTAGCCCCTCGTCGGGTCGTAATTGTCTTTTCTAAATTGCTGTTTTCAGTTTCATACCAGTAGCGAAATTGAGTGAAAGTTGGATTGTCTCTGGCGGAATTAAAATGGATGATTTAACATTGTTTTCGTCATATTGATATTCTTCCGCATAATAGTCTTTAATCATCAACTTGTATGCTGTCTTTAGAGAACTTTGCTGTTTATTAAAATAAAATTTATTGAGGGCGATTCTAAAAATTTTTCGGTCTTGCTCGGTAATATTAATTCCTTCCCCAATTTCTGGATGATGTTTATATTTTTTGGGTCTTCCCCTTTTTTTCTCCCCCGATGATCTTCGTTTTCCTTTTCCCCCCGAATTGGCATAATTTGGTAATAAAGCGTTTTTGACTTTGCCTCCCTGCCAAAATCTCCGCAAATGTTTATAAACCACTTTCTCCGCCAGTTTATTACCCTCATGCTTTTGTTGATATTCAGCGATCGCTTGTTTGATGAGCTTGCCCCGATGCTCCCGATAATATATATCGGGTTCTTGGGTTACTAACGGTGAAATAATTTCCCACGCAATGTCTCGAAGTTCTTTCTCCCTCGCAGATAAACGGTCTTCTTTAATCGCTATTGCCAAAGGATCGACCTCCAACTTGGATGCTTTTTGATGTCTTAAGGCTTCTTTCAAATCGTTGATGGAACGAATATAGGGAAATCCTTTGGTTGCATAAATATCAACAACGAAGGCAATTATATAGCCTTCATCAATCCAAACAACCCTCTCAATTAGCGAGTCAAGAGCGCAATCGGATGACCATTGTATAAGATCGTTGACAAAAATTTCATTCTTCATAACTATCTTCCCGAATTTTTTGAATAGCAGTGGTGGATAAATTGCTTGATATTTTTGAATTCAACATATCTACGATAATCTCTTTTCTGGCAACCAAATGTTTGAACAAATACAGTGCAATTCCCGGATCTAAATTCATTTCCCGATCTAAATCGGTGGTTATCTTTGTAATCGGAGTATTTTCTGCTGCCGCGCGACTCAGTTGGTCTTTTAATATATTTGCGATGCGACGGAGTTCTACAAGATCCGCATTGCCAGTTGGTTCTAAATGATAATTCGGGTGAATCCATTCCACATTACTTGCGAACATTCTTGATATGCCTTTTTCGGTGATTATTCCCCAGTCAATATTTAAAGCCTCATAGTATCGCCTTTCAAGTTCTAATTTCTCTACTACACTTTTTTTTTCTAAATCTTTTGATAACTTAACGGTTCTCGCTACTTGAACAGGTTTTCCATCTCGTTCAATGGTGATCATGAAGTCTGTGCTTAGGATGTAAGGAATGTGATGTTGGGGATCTTCTGGATACTTAAAATTCATTTCATCAGCAATCTTCAATGCCAAATCCAGATCCGCTAGTGGGTATTGCTCTCTAATATCGATTACGATGTCAGACCACTCGAATAAAAAAAATGTTCGCTTCTCCTGATCTGAGAGTAAGTGATGTACTCGACCTGTTTTCCACCCGGGAATTCTGTGGGAACGACCCTCAGAAGGAAAGTCTTGAACCTTGATCCAGGGGACATAGTTTTTTCCTTCCCCTTGACCACGACCAACATCCAGATATCGTTCATACTTGGCTTGGGTCCATTCTCGCTTACTTCTAGCCATGATAAACGGCTGGTTACACTTTTACTATCCAAGATTATCACAGCGCACGCCAATTTACCGACTTTGTTATCAATTTACCAACTTTGTTATCAATTTACCAACTTTATTATCAATTTACCAACTTTATTATCAATTTACACCAGAGTCAAAGATGCGTTCGTTGAGGATGGAATGTAAACTGTGCAGTGTCACTGAATTGGCGTTGAAAACTTCATCGACATAGGCGACTTCCACATCGGGCAATTTCCCCCGGTAGTTGCGAATGAGGCGATCGCTTTCGGTTAACTCCTTTACTGAGATATTCCCAATGAGCAGGTCGGGGACGCTACCCTCATGTAATTGGGTTTCAAAGTATCGGCTATCGCCAAAGGCTCCGACCACCCAACCGAATGATGGCGGATTTGGCAACCCCAGGAGGGCCGAATAAGCACCCGTGATGTTTTGAGAGTAAACAGGCTAACACTCCGTCAATCATGTTTTCCCGTTCCAAGAATTTGGCGTTAAGTTCGTCTCGCAGCTTGTCAAAGCGTTTTTGTAGCGTTTGTGAGGTTTGATCCGTTTTGGGCTGTGTGGCGGTCATGGTGATTTCTCCTTGATGCAAATGGAAATCGAAGGCAGAGGGCAGATGGCAGATGGCAGATGGTTGAGCGCTGCCTTCTGCCTTCGTTCTAGAATCCAACCGACTCGTCACCTACTGCTGCGGTGGTGATGATGTTTTCGAGTTCGGTTTCAGCAGAAGAAGGGGTTTGGGCTTGCATGGGTTCGGCTTCGGTGTCCGTTTCGTTCTGAGCAACCTTTATACTGCGTCCTGTGGCTTTTTGATAGTCCCGGTTAAACTGGGTCATGGCTTTTTTCAGAGCCTTGCACTTGCCCCTGAACATGGAGATCAGTTGTGCCTGTTGCGCTTCGATATCTTGAATTTCCGAGGGGGCGAGGGCTTCCGGGTCAATTTCTTCCAGTTTGGCGAGGAATTCTTTGAGTTTGCGATCGCTATCAAGTACCTTCCAAACCTGCTCGAAGCCATCGGTACCGTGACTGACCCGGAGGGAACGGAGGTGGTTGTGAAATTCCTGCAATAAGCCTGGGGCATCCTCTGACCCTTCCCGAAAAGCCCGGTCTAAAGCGTCAATTTCTTCGAGCAACCCGTCCAATTGGGGATTGAATTTGGCTACCACCTTCAGTTCTTTAATGGCTGTTTCCAGTCCGGGGGCTTGCTTGCCGTTGGGTGTGCCTTGAATTTCCCCAAACCGTTGCAGTACCGAGGCTAATTTCTCCCAACTGGTATTTGCCGCCATTGTCAGTCCGGTGGCGAGCGCCTGCTGTTGGGCAAGATATCCTCGCTCAAATAATTCGGCTTCGGCCTTGATGCGCTGCGCTTCGGCTTTGTCAAGTTCAGCTTGCTTGAGTTGTTGGGCGTAGTTAGCCCGTTTTTCCAGGTATTCCCGGTGGGAGGGAATTTTGGTGAAACGCCGCACCTCCACCCGGATGTCTGACAGTTCCCCCGGACTCGGATATTGCGCCTCGTAAACCTCAAGGGCTGCATCAATGTCGGTTTGGGAAATCCCCCTAGAATTGAGAATGTCTTCGATATCGTCGAGAAAGCTTTGTTTTTCCTGGGGGTAGAGGACAGCCAAATTTTCGGATTCTGACTGGGCTTCAGTTTGCAGTTCTTCAAAGCATTGGAGGGCTTCGCTGATGTCCTGAATGTGGATGACCCGCCCCAATTCAAACACGACGGTCAGCTTTTCAATGCGATCGCGGATTGCTTCTAACCGTCCTTTGGCGAGTTGCTTTTCGCGGGAAAATGTTACCCGTTTGTTGCCCTTGATTCGGTCTGATTTAACTTTGAGTTTTTCTCGAACCGCTTCGGGGATTCCCAGATCGGCATCGTCCAATGCCAGGGTTTGTCTCGCCCCATATTTAATGCTGACTTCAAAGATATAAACGTCTTGGGCAAACGCATCCCATCCTTTGAAGTTTTCCGAGGGTAGGGATGGGGATGTAGGGACTATAAATGTTAGGGGCGGCTTCTGTTTGGTTTCGAGTTGAGTTGCCATGATTATTAATGAGTGGAGTTGGCAGCGTTCTTTCTTGGTGAAATATTTAAGGGGTCAGTTTTGACCCCCTTTGAGCTTCATTCTTCAAGCTGTTTTACGGCTTCAATCGCCAGTTTTTTAGCCGCTTTGACGAGGGTTTTCCGCATCTCCTGGCCCAAGCTGGTATCTTGGGATAATGCCATCAGCGAACCGTTATTTGTTGCTGCTTGTGCGAGAATTCCCTGTAAACAAGCTTGGTAGATTTTGTTGAAGTCTTCGTGTTGAGTTTCCATATTTTTACTCCGGCTTTCTTGTTCTTTCGTTGTGTCGATTGCAGTTGATTTGTATTTGAGCGGGTTGAATTTTTGTAGGTTCCTTGCGAAAAAATCGGGGACTGAAATCTGCCCCAATTTGGCGGCGCGAATTCACCTTGAACAAGCCAATCAAGATACCTGGTCGGTGAAGTTGAGTTGCCTCACTGGACTGTTATCAGCTTTGAGGTGCGTCCCTTCGAGTTCCAATTGAACTTTCAGGTCGATGTCGCGCTGAACCTCGTCAGGGAGTTGTGTAAAAGCTGTTGCTTGTGTCATGTTGTAAGTAAAGTAACGTTTTGTTTTTCCCCTCGTTGGCTGCAAATAGCTGTTGAGGGGATGTTTTTGTATTTAGACCTCAAACCGTTCCCTCTCTCCCGTGAATGAGGGTAAAGGCTGTATTCAGTTGTCTAGGTGCTGTAGTTTGGTTGATTTTTGTTGTCTCTGTAATCAGTATATGTCTATTTTAATGGACTGTCAATCTAAATAAACGTCTATTTTATTAGACTTATTTATCAGTCTTCTCAGTCTGTATAAGATATGGCTATTGCAGTAGACAGTCTATTTGGCTTTACTTATGATGAGAGTGGTGTTAAGGGACTTATGCCAATGATCAACAAGCTGCGCGAGATGATTGAGTCTCGCCAAGTCACGAAGTACAGCATCTACAAGGACGGAAGGATTTCCAAACAGACTGTGTATAACTTGGTTAATAACCCTAGTTTGATACCAGATGGAAAAACTCTTGAGGTATTGTGCGACTTTTTCCAATGTCAACCCAATGAACTTTTGGAGTGGATACCAGAATGAATCTGTCAAGGTGTACTTGTAGGAATCGATTTGAATAAATGTTATGGGTCTAAACTAGATTGACAACTTGGGATTGAGCTAGGTGATAATCGCTCACCTTAGATGACTATTTGATTGAGTCTTTTCTGGGTGAAAAGACTCGCGCTTTGTTTCTGCGGTTTGAGTAGATAAATTGCGGTGATTAACCCTGTAATTAATAGCATTAATTTCTCTCAAACAACCCCTACTCATCGTCGTGCAATAAAAATCATGAACCGAAAACTCTGGCACTTCTGCGGAAAAGAACATCCAGCCAGAAAAATAGTATCATGGGATTGCGCTCCCCGCAGTGGCGAAGCTAATCGCTCCAAAATTCACGACTGTAGTTTTGACTAAAGATAGACCCAATTATTAATTGATAAAGTAAAAAGTAGGGAATAGTCACGAGCTTAAGCTGAAATCAAGTTCAATTTTCGATTAATTTTTTGGTGGGTTTCATTCAAAGGTTTTCTCCCGTAGAGTTAGAGGATTGGGGTAACGTATCCACCGCACCCAACGCTTTTAAGGTGGCAATTTCTACGTGGGTTAACCCTTTCACTCCGGCAAGGTTTAAACCGCTATAAATCTTATCACTAATTACCCGTAAACATTCTCCAGTTTCTACATCCCACAATCGAACGGTTTCATCCCAACTTCCACTAACAAGGGTTTTTGAATCGGATGAAAAAGCAACAGACTTGACCCGGAATGAATGTCCTTCTAGAGTTTGAATGCAATGACCATCACTGAATCTCCACAACTTAATTGTATTATCAGAACTTCCACTAGCTAGAGTTTTTCCGTCCGGGGAAAAAGCAACGGAATTGACCCAGTTTGAATGTCCTGCTAAAATTTTAATGCAGCGTCCATCCTCAAGTCTCCACAACTTAATAGTATGATCGTCACTACAACTAGCTAGAGTTTTTCCATTTTGGGAAAAAACAACGGAATTAACCAAATCTAAATGTTCTTCCAAAGTCATAAGACAGTGACCATCCTCAAGTCTCCACAACTTAATAGTATTGTCAAAGCTTCCACTGGCAAGAATATTTCCATCAGGTGAAAAAGCAACGGAGTTGACCCAATCTGAATGCTCTTTTAAAGTCATAAGACAGTGACCATCTAAGCTCCACAACTTGATAGTATTGTCAAAACTTCCACTGGCAAGAATTTGTCCGTTAGGAGAAAAGGCAACACACCTGACCCCATCTGAATGTCCTTTTAAAGTCTTAAAGCAGTGACCATCTAAGCTCCACAATTTTATAGTTTTGTCCCGACTACAACTTGCAAGAGTTTGTCCGTCCGGGGAAAAAGTAACGGAGTACAGTAAATCCGAATGTTCTTTTAAAGTAATGAAGCAATAGCTATCACTGAGCCTCCACAGCTTAATAGTGTTGTCACGACTGCCACTGGCAAAAGTCTGTCCATCAGGAGAAAACGCTACAGAATCAATAGGAGTTGAATGTCCTGCTAAAGTAGCAAAGCAACGATCATCAATCATTTTCCAAAGCTTTACGATATGGTCACGACTACCACTAGCAAGAGTTTCTCCGTTCGGAGAAAAAGCAACGGAGTAGACTACAGATAAATGTCCTTCTAAGGTTTTGAGACAGTTACCATCATTGAGTGACCATAGCTTAATAGTAGTGTCATCACCCCCAGTAGCAAAAGTTTGTCCGTTGGGAGCAAAGGCAACAGAGTAAACCTGATTTGAATGTCCTTCTAAGGTTTTGAAACAGTTACCATCATTGAGTGACCATAACTTAATGGTGTTATCCAAACTGCCACTGGCGAGAGTTTTTCCGTCAGGAGAAAAAGCAACGGAGTAGACTACAGATAAATGTCCTTCTAAGGTTTTGAAACAGTTATCATCATTGAGTGACCATAGCTTAATGGTGTTATCCAAACTGCCACTGGCGAGAGTTTTTCCGTCAGGAGAAAAAGCAATAGATCTGATCCCATGTGAATGCCCTTTTAAAGTAGCCAGACAAGTAAAATTATTGAGTGACCATAATTTAACAGTGTTGTCATTACTACCACTAGCAAGAATTTTCCGGTTAGGGGAGAAAGCAACAGAGTAAACTCGATCTGAATGTTCTTCTAAAATCCTGATGCAGTTGCCGTCACTAAGTCTCCACAGTTTAATCGTTCTATCATAACTGCCACTAGCGAGGGTTTTTCCGTCGAGAGAGAAAGCAACGGAGTTAACTCCAGACAAATGTCCTTGTAGAACAAGGAGAACTCGTCCGGCTGTTGCCTCCCAGACTTGTACAATTCCTCTACTATCACCCACTGCTAAAAACTTGCCATCTGGACTAAAAGCAACAGAGAACACAGTAGTTAAACTTCGATTAAAGATACAGTTTGTAAGCATTGTTTCGGTAAAATTTGTTCCTCGAAGGCTGATATTCGAGAAGTTAACGTTTTTAATAACTGTATTGCTGAGGTCGCTGTATTCTAAACTGTGGGAAGAGTAACGAGTTAACAGTTTGAGAAGATTTCCCGGCCAATAACCAACTTCGGATTCCGTTTGACCCCGTGTCGCTTGAATTAAGTTGAGGAGACGTTCTCGGACATTGTTGGGGTTGAGCATTGGTATCGCAAAGTCTAACACGGCTTTTGTTAAGGGAGCGTGTCGCAGTCGATCCGATAAGATGTCTAAGGGTTCGGGGTCGAAGGTATTCAACGGGGCAATCGTTTCATTGGATTGACGTTTAAAATAGGTTTGCCAAGTATAATTTTGAGCGGTCAGTTGAGTATTAATCCAACGGCTTTGTTTGGCAACCTCGACAAAATCATCTGCTAAGACGCCCAACTCTGCAAGCAGTTTGTAGGCAACGAAAAACTCCAAAAGCGAACGATGGGCGGGCATATAATCCCCGTCGGAATTGCGGATCAGGAGGGTTTGTCCTCTCATGTCATAATCCCAGTGGTCTAAATCCTTTTGTTCTTGAACTTCCGCCGAAAAAATGCGACGAATCTGATCGGGGAATGAGCGATAATTCAGTGACATTTGCTCGGTTGAAAGCATTTCCCAAGCCAGTTCACAGAGAAAATAAAGTTTATCGGCTAGAGATGTAAAGGTACGTTCATTGGTAATATCTCGTTCCATCTTGTGTTGTACGGCATAGAGATAAACCCGCGAAATATCCACAGGTTTTCCCGCTTCAATATCGGGCAACGCTGCCAAAATCAAATCCACCATCACCGGACGACGTGCCAAGTCCAACAGTTGAGGATTTCCCATCACTTCGTCAACGGTTTCTGAATTAGTCCGAAAGGATAAAACCTGCCGAATTTGTTCGTCGTTGAACTTCTCCAACTCCAACATTTCAAATTGGGGTGTTTCCCCGGTAAGATTGGCAGTTGAGGCTTTTAACTCCGCATTGAGTAAACTTCGACCTTCCTTAGCTTCGGGAAAGTGTTCCGTCCGACAGGTTAAAATTGCCTTTGAACCCGGAACGACAACTTTAGCTAGTTCCCAAAAATTATTAATCATTGCTTGCCGATCAACCCGTGCTGCCATTTCATCAAACCCATCAAAAATTAGCAGCAACTTTCCCATGCGGTTGAGTTGTTCAAAAGCGGAATAACCGGGAATTTTTATTTCATGCTTTCGGAAAAAGAATTCGGAAAATAACGACTCAACACTCACGGCTTTTGCGTAATCTCTCAGAGGAATGACTATCGGTATCCGAGGGCGTTCAACCCGTCGTTTTTTCGCGTCCAAATACTTTTTCAATGCTATCCAAGCATAGTGGAAAGCAAACCAAGTTTTTCCGGTTCCAAATTCTCCCAAAACGGATAAATGTTCTTTGGCCGGATCATCCAACCAAATATCAATGTAACCTTCTATCCAGCCCTCTCGCTCATCGTAGAGACTCATCCCGATCCGTTGTTTTGTTTGGGGATCAATTTCTTCTTTCCTACAAGCCAATGGAACATACATTTCATCAATTTTACGGCTTTTAACCTGCTGTTCCAGCCAGTTCAAATATCCATTGAAATCTGCTACTTCGTCCAAGAGTTCATCAAAGGTATAGCAAAATAAATCCCGATTTTCATTTTTTTCTACTTCATCTCTGGCGGCGCGACTAATTCTTCGATGGGTAACTAACCAACCTTCATCAGTTTTTTGTGTATCTACAGACTGGCGCAATGCTTGTAAATCATCCAGTCCGGCTTCTCTTTCTACTCCTCGAATTAAAACGCGATCAAATCCGCGTCGAGCCGGAATATTAACAATCCATTCAAAGTAATTTTTTCCTGAAATATTATGCGGTTCAAAGTCATATTTTAAGGCTTTAAACCAAGATCGCAGTTGTTGAGACAACTGGGAATCTCGAGTTTGACTCGCAGGCAGAAGTTTTTGATAGCTGGCAGAAATTTGAGAGAGTTGGGTTTGAATTTCCGAAAAATTTAGGGTTTGAACCTGCTGTTGTATTTCGGCTAAACTGTTTTGTAGATTTTTCAGTTTATGGTCAGCTAAAATCTCTTTAGGAAGGCGAGTTTGCTTGATAATTTCAATAAATAAGGCGCTGAACTCTGCCAATTCTCTGCGATAATCAATGTTGCGAGATTTTATTTGCTGTCCGACATAATAGTTTTCTAAATATTGTTCTGTTTGCTCTAGGAGCAAATTGGGATTGTTTTGTTCAAAGGCTTCTTGAAAAGCGGATTTGATCTCATCCTCTCGAAAAATTTGAAGAATAGTTTCGGATTTAACGACTCCATATTCAATTAAAGTATAGACATAAATTCCTTCAAAATCTGCTGGCGGTTCCTCGGGTTTTAATTGAAATTTATTAAGAATTTTCAACGCTTTTTCATTTCGGTTGAGCCGATCTTGAACTGCGACAACTCCCTGAGAAACTAACTCGGCAATAACATCGTCAATAATAAACATTTGATTTATTTTCCTTAACGAACAGCATTTTTTATATGGTCTCGATTCAAGCATTCTCTAAAATTAGGCGACCGCTCGTTTAACTACCATCCACCTAAAAATGCTACTTATGAGAAACGTGTTCTGTTAGAGGTTTCACAGCTTTTTGTATGCGGAAAAAATCTATGACAGCGTATCCTGTGAGCGAATTTGAGTATTTTTAGAGTCCCCGGTATCAGTACCGAGGACAATTAAACGGCAAACCAGCATCAGTTTCATAGCCTAGAGCCTAAGCTCGTAGAACAGGTCAGATACTTCCTGCTATCTCTAGCTGATTGCTAATCAATAGATAAACTGAGCATTTGTTCTCAATTCTTCTGGCATAGAGATGACCCTGCAATCAAGGACGTAACCCATGCGGCTACAGTCATCAGTTACAACCTCGTAACGGTTGGTAAACTCAAACCAAATGGGAAAACCGTCATCATCTTTGTCTATTTTGTTTTTACCAGCGCGATAGCTGAATTCAAACGGTTTATTTTTCTCAGACTGCTTTAAGGTTTGGTGTAACCGCTCCAAGTCAGCAGGATGCCAATGATCGCTAATTTTGACGGTCGTTAGCACTTCCGGGTCAACGTTGAACAGTTCACCCGCAGAAGGATTAACCCATAATTGGTAGTTGTCAAGCGAGGTCATCGCTGCGGGATATTCCAGTTCTGCCAAACGGTTCAGCGTTTTGATGAGGTCGTATGTCCAATATTTGCACGGCTGGGTTACAACCTTAGAAGTAATCAGTTGTTGATTTTTGGTAGTATTCATAATGCGAGATACAAGAGTTTTCAACTTTGGGGGGATTGTTACCGATTCATCTCCCCATCTAATTTTGAAAGGTTTCTGAGTTTTATCGGCGGTTGTACAGATTTCATCCAGAAACCAGTTCAAAAAATCAGCAGTAGGTAACTCAGGCTTGGGATTGTCTAAAAAAGTAGCCCCAAACTCCCATCCCGCTTTACTTGCTATTTCTAATAGTGTCTCCATTCCCACATCTCTCAATCAAGCTTGCAACAATTTCGGGACTGATCTTTAACTTGGATGCCAGCAAAAAAATTTGAGCCTTGTTCGGTGATTCATTGTTAAGCATCGTTCTGAAGATCTCTAACGCGATCGCATCTTCGTTATCCTCTCCAGACAAAGACTCCTCAGACTCTAAAAGATGTGGAGCATGACGCTTTAACCCCTCTTCTATAAACAACCGGATTACTCCTGATGTACTCCTGTGAGTCTGTTCTGCGTAAGTTTCCAAAGCAGATCGGAACCCTTGAATATCAATCGTTAACCTGTCTTGTCGGCTAGCCATATCATTTTTTATCACCTTAACCTCTTATTACGACTATATCTGCATAGACAGGTCTAATTTTGATGACTTTATCATATAAATTCATTATTTTGTTTATAAAAAATGATAAAATATGCAATACTCACAATTAATTGAGTAAGACTTCAACCCCTTACCCCGATATCCACCACCCGGTAGCTGGTCTTAAAGCGTGGCGGGAGTGAGCGGAAGTGATCGCCAGAAATGGCTTTTTTATTTCACCATCAGTGAGCCGTTGAGAACCCAGTGATGCACTCAGCTTACAGACAGGTCACAAAGAGACTGTCAGAGGTTCTCCCGGAGACAATTTACTGGATGACGACCCGAGAGCTAGAGAGCTGGCTAGGATTCTCAAACGCAACTCGAAAGCGCGATCAGTCAGTTCTGCAAGCACTGGGTTTAATCCCCAAGCAGGTAACAGGTCAAGGGGGATATCCTCGCGACATCTTAGAGATTTGGTGGGAATTCCGCCAACTTCAGCACAAAACGTCTCGTTATTTCGCCATCACAAACATTCGTAAATTATTGGAGGAAATTAATCATGAACAGCACGGACAAACAAGCAATCAAAGATGCGATGAATCAGTCGCCTAATGGGAACGGGAACGGGAAAAAAGCAACGGAACGTCCTCAACAAAACCCGCCAAAAACTTCCCCAGAGCATCGCCGGACTTCCATTGCAGATGCAATGGGATTGAACGAAACCGAACGGGAATTGGTGGAATTAACGAGCGACTTAAAATCCAAGCAAATGCTGCGATTGGTCGAAAGCGAAACCCTCCGCAAATTCGGCGAAGGCTTACAGGAAAGCGGAGGACTTATTGAAAACTTGAATACCCAGTTGGAGGCGTTACAATCCTACGAATTTACCCTTGAGGATGCCGCTTTTTTACTCTCCGGGCAACCGCTAACCCATGTCAAAATGCTGTCCGGTTCCGAGGGCTAAAAAGTAAAAAGGATCGCCTAGTTTTTACATTGGCGATCGCACTCTACACAAAAAGCATTGATTTTAAGTTTCTGAAAGCCATTATAGCAACAGCCACGCCCAAAAAGGCTTTCAGATTCAACCCTCTATTTTCCCCCGTTTTTTCTGGAATCTTTTGATGAATGGAAGGATCTCATTATGCTAAAGTTTTTCCGCCATAACCGACCCATCAATTACCAACCTCTTATCAAGTTTCTATTCCGCCTGGGATATTGGGGTCTAATCATCGCAATCTTCCTGTCAATTTGGTTATTTAAAGGATTCGGCGATGGACTTGTAGAAGCGGTAGAGATTGGATTTAAAACCTTTCAATTTCTGCGAGAAAAGTGCAAAAATATTACCCCAGATTACGACGCACCGCACACAATATTCAACGGGATAATCTGATGGAGAATCTGACCGAACACCAACGCTATACCCTACTTTTTGGGCTGGCAGCAACGGCAAAAACCAAGTCATCACATTTTGAATCGCACGGGCTAACGGACTCGTTAATCGATCTCGAAGATTTTTGCTTTATTGAGTACGAAGAAAAGATTTTTAAGCTGGCAGAATCCCTTCAAAAACTCAACAGGGCAGAGATTTTAGACCTAATTATTGAGACGGCAAACCAACTGAAGCAACCGGAGACGATAACAGCATGAACCCCGAAGAAAAAATTCAGCAATTACAGCAGGATTTAGCCGAACTTTCCCATATACTTGCGGGAATTGCCAATCATATCTTTTTCCAACAGATTGGCGTTATAACGGTTGAAGATATGGGCAAGCTCGAAGAAATTATTATCCGCAATCAAGTCAAAAAGGAAATTATCTAGTGAAAAAGAAAACCGTCAACGCAACAGACACTTACGGAACAACCGACCCCAAAGAACTCTACAATTTTGGCTTATATCCCCCGGAGTATTATCCCGAAAAAAATAAGGATAAAAAGCCCTAAAATACAACCGATGAATGAGCAAAAAGTTCTCGCGCAACTCCTCGCAACTTCCTCCGATTTTCTTCATGTATTGTGGGATATAAACTGTCAGAGCATCCACTTCACCAACAGATTTCTCAACTCAATCAATCATGCAAAATTACGGATTCTGAGCGCGATCAACAACAATTCTTAGTAGGAAAAAAATGATTTATCGAGGCAAACACACTAATGTGTCGGGCTACAATCCCGAAGATGGAGCCGAATTCTTTTTCCGAATGGCGGGGCATTACGACGATTTTGAAATTCTAGAAACAACCCGCCAACTCGAAGGAGAACGGGCAGAAATACACGACGTTAAATATGCGGAGGGAATTTATTTTTCCTTCCCTTGGCAAAACAAATCAGTGCAGTTACCGGAGTAAAAACCATGACCAAACCCTTAACTTATTGGCTCTCCTCAACAAGTCCGAAAGAACAGCAAGCTATTACCAACATTGAAGGAATTTGCGGTTCATTCTTTCAAAACTTATCGGAAGAAGGCAAATACTCATTAATTGTAGAAATTTCCAAACAACTTCCGCATACCTCCTCAAGTCTTCATCCACAAATCAAACAGTCTATCAAGGATTTATCGGTGGGAAATCTTCTCAACTTACTCTCCGCAATTTCCAGTTCTTTTTAACCCATCAAAACTTGAGTATTGGAGGAATAAACTATGTGGAATGGAATCCGGCAATTTTTGGGATTGAAACCCGTCTATACCTTGAATATTGTCCCCCAAGACGAATATACACCTAATAGCAATTCTTGGGAAGATGATCAAGATTTTTTCGATGAGGAATTTGAACGGGAAAGACAAGAATATTATGATGAATGGTACGACGATATTATGGCTGTTCAAGAACTGAGTGCTAGAAACAAGATTGGCGAAAAACTTTTGCTCGAATGCGATGATAGCTCACGCGAATATGCAAGTCTCGCCTTGGAAAGATTAGGTTTTCTTCACAAGAATTTCTCCTATCCCGGTAACGAAGACTCGGATGATGATTATGAGGATGAAGATGATTATGAAGAAGAACAAATCTGGGGACATAACGAGCATACCGGATGGATGCCCAGGAGCGATTATTACGAATCAGGAAGTCCGTATTATGGCTGGGATTTTGTAGAAGATTAAATACCAAAACGAGGAAAACTATATCGACAACTAACCCCACAAAAAGAGGAAACATGAACATCGCAGAAATCAAAAAAATCGTCGCATCGGAAATCCTTCGGGTGCAAGCCTTAAGAAAAGGGGTGACAAGGGAATATGTGGGTTTGAAAAAAGCCTTCTTACTGTTCGTGATAGATTGGTATCTTTTTGTTTGTCGCTGGTACATCAAAGGTTAACAAAGCTAGAAACTGGGGTGAAATATCCCCAACTTAACCTCATTCAATTGTTGTTTCTTATGCACAAATTACTTAATGGAAAACTCACCGGAAAGAACCGAGCAATAAACTGGTATTTAGCCCGATTTAACTGGAAGAAGATAGCCCAAAGGGAAGCGGTTCTTTTGAGTTTGGCTTGCGGGATGGTTTTACTCATTGCAGCCCGTCATCTGGTGAGATTAACCAAGCGATTAATTCTGTTATTTGCGCGGTTCGTACTCTCCCCAATCATCCGATTTTGTAGCGGGTTTCTCGGCTGGGCATGGACGGCATCTTTAACCCTAGAAAACATTAGACTTTGGTAGAGATTAATCATGGGAATTTTCGGCACATTATTCGGCAACGATAACAGTTCATCCATCACAAACTCAAGCGGGGGTGCCATAGAAAATGGGGGACACAATATCAGCATTTCCACCGCTTTACGACCCACTAATTCTTGCGTTCCCCGCCCTTCAAACCCCGGTAGTTTTGAATCGATTCGCACAGTTCCAGTGGTGGAAAGCCCTCGGTATTTTACCGCAGAAGAAGAGGCTGCATTGAAGCAGTTGGAAAAAGAGAAAAAGAAAGAGGCATACCATAGCGAAAAAGCATACAAACACCTCGAATCAATTGACACCAGCGATACGCGAGTTCACGTCGCCCACTATGGTTATCAAGAAACCCTAGCAAGAAATGAAGATACTAAACAAGGCGCCACTTCAAAATTTGCCGCCACGTTGCACGCTTTAAGACCGAATTACGCCAAAAGGGAGGCAAGTTTGCAGGGATTGGATGAAGCCAAAACTCATCAGGTTAATCAAATTAAATCCAAGGTCAAAGAGCGATTGGCGATGTTGAGGGGCGAGGGGTAACAGTTTACAGTTTACAGTTACCAGTTATCAGCTTTTTCAGTTATCAATTATCAGTTATTAGTTGTTAGTTATTACTGTTCACTGTTCACTGGTCACTGTTCTGCTTACTGTTCACTGTAACCTCTTAACTGGTCACTGTTCACTGTTCACTGTTCACTGTAAAAGCTATGGCAAATGTCGGAATTTTAGCGGGTCAATTTTTACTGTTTGCATCACTGGGAACCTTTGCCAGTTTTTTAGCAACGCTTGGAGGGTTTGGACTGGGTTTGAGCCGATTCTTTTTTATCAGTTTTACCCTGCTTCAATTGGGAGGATGGTTGGGAGATGACCCCATCGCCAGCACTTTGAAATGGACGGTTAACCAGTGGCATTATTTCTTGATTTCTGCTTTTATCGCCGTCATCTTGGGGGTGATTTTATGGCGTTTTTGAACGAACAACTCAGCTACAATTTTAACCTCAAAAGGCGAATTGCCAGTCAGGGAACGGGGATTATCAACTTCTTCTGCGGGGGCGCTTTGGTTGTCAGTCTTTCCTGCTGGATCATTCCCCCCTGTCTCCCCAACAAATACTCAACCTGGCACAACTGGGTTCAGGGAATTGGGTCAATTGTGGCGATCGCCGGATCTGCAACCGCAATTGGACTGGGGCATTGGTTGAGAAAGGTCGAACCCTATTTGAAATTGGAGGAATTGCAGGAAGAAGACGACTTTGCAGACCGTTTGGCGACGGTGCAATATTATCGGGAAACCTCCCGCATAGAGGAAATGAACGCCTATCTGGAGGGGAGAACTATTCGGCAGGCGTTACCTCAAGAAACATCACCTCAGCCAGCCAAATTTGACCTCAAACGGTACTTAGTTGATGAAGCCACCGGAATCCTGATCACCGGGAATTCGGGGGCGGGAAAGACCAGTTCGGCGGTGGAAATTGCGGGGATGTTAACTGAAAGCGCACCCGCAGAAATCATCGTTCTCGACCCCCATTTCAACGACCAGTGGGCGGAAGCCAGACTGCAAGCCATTTCCAGAATCGAGGAGATTGAACGGGCGATCGCATCCTTGCTCAAAGAACTCGATGCCAGACACGAACGCAAGCGATTGGGATTGCCAAATGGTCGAAAAGTCCTCGTCATCACCGATGAATTATTATCCTGCAAAAAGCGATTTTCCGATCCCAAAAGAGTCGGGGATGCGCTTTCGAGGTTGTCAACGGAGGGGAGGAAGCGGGATATGTTATTTCTCGGCATTTCCCACTCCCCCAACGCCGACGATATTGACATTTCTGCTGAAGTGAGAACCAGTTTTGCCGTGATTAAATTGTGTAAATCCGCACAGAAACACGTCTCAAACTTCTGGGAGAAAAGCGACCCCAGGAAAGCGTATATTCTCAATCATCCGGGCTATCCCGCCATTGTTGCTGATGGGGTAGATGAGATTATGGAGGTTTGAACGGATGCTTGGGGTGGAAAAGATACAAAGTCAACTCGATAAACTCCTCCAGGAAAATCATCAACTTAAATGTCAAGTCAATCAATTAGAAAGTATTCGGATTAATCATTCTGACTCCCCACTTTGGCAATTAGAAAAAAGACTGATGTGCGTTGAAAGCGAATATCAACAGTTAAAAGAGCAATCCCAACTGGTACTCGGATGTTTTGAACGTCTACAAGAAAAGATTCACAATCAACTGCAACCGGGAACCGTTGTGGAAATCCTGTTTGACGACAAGGGGATTCATACAGGTCAGTTGGGAACTGTTGAACAGGAGTTTGAATGCAGTCCGGGTAATTGGTGGGTGAGTTTTGTTGACCCCGATACTCAACACACTTATCGAGGATTATTTCACGCCTATCAGTTATATTTACCTCCTTTTTAAATCGAAGGCAGATGGCAGATGGCAGCGCGAACTCGCGACTTGGCGGAATGGTCGAGAGCGCGAACTTGCGGCCCGGCGGTTTCCGCCGAGAGCAAAGTTCGCAAGAGAGCGAAGTTCGTAAGAGAGATGGCAGAGGGTTGATATATGGCGCTACGCGCAAGTCAGAAGTTAGAAGTCAGAAAAAGGGCTTCAAACTTGAAGGAACTGGCGAACCCGAAGGGCAAACTCGATTCCCGAGCTTTTTTCAGATCCTCAACAATCCAAACCTTCTGCCCTCTCTCTTGCGAACTTCCTCCTCGACGGAAACCGCCAAGACCGGAGTTCGCGCTGCCTCCTGCCTTCTGCCTTCGTTTAAGAATTTTCAAGGATAACACCCATGAAAAACTTAACGACTACTTCAAAAACTGCACAGTTTACCACCGCAACATTAGGAGTTGTACGTCACCCCTCCAATCTCCTTGTAGAGTTTTTAGAGGTTTGGAAAAGGCGCAGTAAGGTGAAAGCCTGCATTCTTAGCTGGTTAGATTCCTGGCACATATCAAAAGGTGAAACGGGTTGGATTTGTGCTTCTTATCAACAGATTGGGAAAGCTTTTGGTTATTGTCGAGATACCATCGGGCGACACCTCAAAGATTTAATTAAAGATGGCTATATACGCCGTAGAAATTTGCTTCCCCATGAAAAGCGATATCCCACCGACACCCGCAAGATGTACCAGATTAATTTCCCAAAACTTCGGGAAAAAGTTGACAATGAAATTTTGACTCCTAGCTACGACAAATCAGACGGCTACCCCTTAAAATATCAGACGGTAGATGTTGAAAATCAGACGGATCTTAACTCTTACTCAAACCTTTCTAAATCCTCCCTTACACACCAAGAGAAAGCCCCATTAGAAAAATGTGTGTGTGTTCGAGGATTAGAAATTTTTTCGGAAAGAGGGGAAAGCCCAGAAAAAGAAGTATTTTTAGAAACTCAAGAGTTTTCCAACAATCAGGAACTTTCAAACCGCCAAGAATTATTAGAAAAACCAGAAGTTTTAGAATCCGAAGAAGTTTCAGAATGTGAAAAATTTACAACCCATCCAGAAATTGGGGAATCTGAAAACTTCTCCACAAATCAAGAAATTTCAGAAGATTTTCAACCCACCACCCCGCCCCAAAATTCCAGCCACGCCGAATTAATCACAAAACTGAATCAATCCATTCGTCCGCCTTTCAAGCCGATTCAGTTGGGTTCAGTGGAGTGGGTAATGAGGCGATACCCGGAAAACATTACCGGGGCAATTAAAGCCGTTAAACAGGGGTTAAAACAGGGCTGGATGAAGAATCCTACGGGGTATTTAATTCGAGCGCTCAAGGAAGGAATTAAGGTCGAACAAAATATCTCTGGTGCGATGAGTCGGGATTATTGGTGGACGTGGGTTGGTGAAAATTGGGGAAAAGAAAAGCGCAATAGTTTAATTGAGCGGGTATCGGATTTGGGTCAAGGTTTGAGTGTCTATTTTACAAACGGTTTGGAACGTCCCTTTGATGAAATTAAGCAACTGTCTCTAGAAGAAGTGGAAGCGTTGGCGTTGGAAACCCCGGAAACTTACCCTGATGAACATCCCCAAGACCCTATTTCACCTCAGCAAGTTGAATATTTACAAGCGATTATGCGGGGAATTGGAAGTTAGAGATCTGCACATCAAAACAAAGCCAACTAAGCGATTGACTCCTTAGCAATTGCCAAACTGAAAAGATTCGACCAATTTCTGGAAATTTCTGAGGTTGATGATATTCCTTCTAAATTTCACTGGGGAACGATTGAGGATATTATTGAGGCTCTGAAAAACTGTCAGAACTACGAACAAAAAGTGTTTTTTATACGGAAGATATCGCCCGAAGTTTTCAGTTGGGCTTGGCGTTGTTTGAACTCCTAGTAGCCACAATCTTCTGCTTATCGTGGAAAAAAGTCTAACCTCGCAGAACCCTAATATTAGCATTTCTAAAAGTTCCCTCTTGTTTGCGATCGCAATTTTCGGGTTTACCAGTCCCCCCGAAAGTATCGGTCAAGGCTTGTATTTTAGAGGAATTGCTAGAAAATTTAGGCATCTTAAATCGGCTCAAGTTAGAAAGATGGCTGACTATTTGGGAGAATCCGTCAAACGGTTTGAACAGTTCATATCTTAGCAGGTTTAGGTCACAGGTGAACTCATTGTGAGCAACGGTCAACTTCTGGATGTGAAATGTTAGTCCTCTACAATTGAAACCTAACAATTTGTCCAAGATTTTTAAGTTGGGTAAATTTTATCAAGATATTGGAGAAGATCAACAAGCTATTCAAAGTTGTAATGAAGCCGGAGAACTGTTAGAAAACTCTGCTGATCGACAAGCCCTAGAATTAGGATCTCAATTTTAGATAAAAAATCAGAAGCGATCGCCACCTTTCAACAAGCCGTTAAACTGGCGCAATCAGCCAATTGGCAGGTGAAGCGGCAAATGTTTATTCATCGAATTATCCATTGGGCGACTCACGGGTTTGTTAATAGTCGCAACCCAGAGTTGTCAGGAATTGTCATGTGAATGCTTAATATTCTCAGCGTCTCCCAATCTGATATCTTGAAAATGTTGTAGTTGATCAGCTAATGAAAATGCCAGGCGCAAATCATCTAATCAAGATCGCTCCTCAACCGAAGCGAGTCAAAGTCACCTTTAACGGACAGACGATAGCAGACACAACCCAAGCTTTGGAACTGAGGGAAGGAATGTCACCACCCGTGCAGTACATTCCTCGCAGCGATGTGGCAATGGAGCGGTTACAGCCAACCCAACATTCCACCCATTGTCCTTACAAGGGAGATGCTAGTTATTTTAGCATTACGGTCGATGGTAAAACAGCCGAAAATGCCATTTGGTCTTATGAAAATCCCGATCAGGCGGTTGAACAAATCAAAGAGTACCTCGCTTTTTATCCTAACCGTGTTGATAGGATTGAAATGATTTAGGAATATCTATCTTTATTCTAAACCCATTGAAGCGATCGCAGTTTGAGAAGAAGTTGTGGGACTCATGCGATCGCCGACACGTTGGTTGTGTTGAGAGACGGGTCGGCAACTTGAAGTTAGTCCGCTTTGAGCTATTCGATTAATAGAAGCGATCGCATCAATCGATTTGAATTGAATTCAATCCTCCAAAAAGAAGGTTATTGATGAATTTTCCCTCCTTTCAACCGACAACTCTCTCCTTTTTTTCATCCCTAACCTCATCCTCCGTTTCTGCGGTCAACTCGGTTTCATAGTGGACAACAATCCAAGAGCGTTTCAAGTCACTCATACAACTTCACAATTTCAAGGGTTTATATTCTAATTATTAATGAAAATGTAGATTAAATTATGATTTAATCATCAATAATCCTTTAACCTTTAGAAAACTCAGTAGATTCACCCGCATTTGAGGAGTATGAAACGAAGACAGTTCTGCCATTTAGCAATTAGTTCAGCAATAAGCGGATTTGGTATGAAAAACAGCTTTAACTGAATTCTGAATGTAAAATTATGAATTATAAATTGATTGCCAGAAAGTTTGGACTCTATTCTCAATGAGAAATTCTCCATGAGAAAAAAGATTAATTCTTAGAGGATAGAGAGCTTTGTTCTCCTCTCCGGGAGTTCCTTTCAGAATTCAGAATTTATAATTTTGTTGAGTTTGAACTTACTTGATATGGATAAGTTATCACCTCAAACACTCTAAAGAGCGTACCGCTCAACCGGATGATGTCATTCATCTTTCAGAGAAGTTGAAAGTTATCAAACTCCGTCTCCACCCCGTCCACCTATTCACTCCAAAACTCTACTTATTCTACAAAGCAGTTTAGTCTTTTTAGCCACTTTTGCCAATAGTTGAGCAATTGTTGACGTTCAAACGGAAATGTTTGGGCATCCCGATCTCGAAGGGCTACAACAATCAGCGAGTTCACAACTTTAGAGCCAAACAAACTCTCTCCGTAGCATCGGTTAATTGCGGCATTGTAGGCGACAATTTCTAAGGGCTTATCGTAAAGTTCATCTACTCCCCGTTTGGGTTGTTCGGCTGTCATTAACTCAATGGTGAATGGAATGCTTTGATACCGGGCAACTAAATCAACTTTACCCGCGTATTTTTCTACATAATTGGGTACAACTGTATCAACTAATTGAATATCACTGAGTTTTCCTAAGAAGGACTGAAGGCTATAACAATAGGGTTGAATTAGGCTCGAAGCTACCGGAGAAAACCCTTGCAAATATTCCTTCACCCATCGATGCAATAGTTCGGCCCGACGTCGGCCCGTTGAAGCGATGCGATTTGCTTGTGTATTTCCAACTTTTTTGCGCCAGTTAGAAAGAGCAACTTTAGACTCAATTGGCTGTGTAGCCTTGAGTATTGTGGTGACGGCAGGTAATCGAATGCCGTTTTTATCTTTGTAGTAAAACCGTCTATTGATGTAGGTTGATTTCATGAAAAGAATCTCCAAAAAATTGCTTAATTCAATCTCGCAATTTGTTTTTGGAGATATCTCTGATGTTGAGGCTGACTTAGACTGACTTAGGCTTACATATCTACAATCTTCAGTTTTAGCCTGCTATTGCACGCCATTCTTGTTCCACAATAAGTACACAATAAGTAATATTAGAGCAGCCTTAACTGTGATTTAAGGCAGAATGAAGCTACTGAACTCGCTTTCAGCTAATGGAGAGGTTAGTCAATGCCACTACCGCGTGACTTTTTAATTGAGATGGCTCGTAGGTATGCGCTTTCGCCAGAGCAAGAGGATGCTTTCGTGATTGGGTTTAGCAGTAACAAGACAGAATTGGAGATAGCAACAGAACTCCATATCACTAATAGTGCGCTTACCACTCGCATGAGCCACGTTTACAAAAAGTTCAGCATCAACGGCAAAGGCCCAGGTAAATATGGTCGCTTGCTTAATTTTCTGACTGCTGAGTATCGGAAATCTAGGGCTTCAGCCTCTCCAACTTCTAATCTTTCAGAGGATGAGTTAAATAACTTGGTGGAAGAGGTACGCCAAAAATGGTGCGAGATGATTCAAGACCAATACGGCACAATGAGAGCGCTCACCATGTCACAACCTATTGATGTGAGTGAACTCTACACAAACGTCAACATTCTGACAAAAATTCAAAGTTATCAATGGGGCGAAATAGATGAACTTCGACAAAACTTTAACCCGGAAAACTTTGATCGCTTTGGACTGGGTAAACCAACGGATAAACGAATATCAGGACTGGAAGCGGTTGAGAAATATTCAAAGTTGATGGTGTTGGGTAAACCTGGAGCGGGAAAAACAACATTTTTGAGACATTTAGCCATTCAGTGTAATCAAGGGATATTTCAAGCCGATCGCGTTCCAATATTGGTTGAACTCAAACGCTTTGCAGAAGCAGAAGGAAAACCGAGCTTACTGAAATACATCACCGATATTTTTTTGAATTGTGATGTCTATGCCGAAAAAATTGCTGTGATTTTAAAGCGGGGTAAAACTCTGGTTTTACTTGATGGTTTGGATGAAGTAAAACTTGAGGATAATAGCCGTATTATCAAACAGGTTCGTGATTTTTCTGATCAGTTTTACAGGAATCAGTTTCTAATAACTTGTCGGATTGCAGCCAATCACTATAATTTCGATAAGTTTACAGATGTTGAAATCGCGGATTTTGACTGGGAACAAATTAGAATTTTTGTTGAAAAGTGGTTTAAAGCGAATAAAGCAGACAACGCAAAAGAATTGATTGAACAGCTAGAGAACAATAACCGAATTCGAGAACTGGCAACCAATCCCTTACTGTTGACGCTGTTATGTTTGGTGTTTTATAAATCACATAAATTTCCTGATAATCGTTCAGAACTTTATGAAGAAGGAGTCGATATTCTACTTAAAGAATGGGATGAAACGCGAGAGATTGAGCGGGAGCAGGTTTATAGAAATTTATCATGGCGGTGCAAAAAAGATTTGCTGAGTCAAATTGCTCTAACGACATTTGAGCGGGGAGACTATTTCTTTAAACAGAAAGAACTAGAGCAGTATATTTCTGAGTATATTCGCAGTTTACCGGATGCAAAAAATGACCCGGAAGCGTTGCAATTCGATAGTGAAGCTGTATTGAAATCAATTGAAGCGCAACATGGCTTGTTGGTAGAACGGGCGCATAAAATTTACTCTTTTTCTCACCTGACATTTCAAGAGTATTTTGCAGCCAGTAAAATCGTTGAAAACTCCGGGCTAAATAGTTTACAACACCTCGTTAGTCACATTACTGATAAGCGGTGGCGTGAGGTATTTTTACTTGTGGCTGAAATGTTAAAAAATGCGGATGAGCTACTAATGTTGATGAGAAAAGAAATTTATAAACTTGTATCCTTTGATGATAAATTACAGCAGTTTCTAATTTGGGTAAACCAGAAGACACTTTTAGTACAGTCTTTATTTAAACCAGAAGCTATTCGTTCTTTCTACTTCAATCTTGGACTTGCTCCAGTTAATAGCCTTGATGCTTACTATGCTTATGATACCTTAGCTTTACTTAGCGAAGTTGATGACTTTGATGCTAATAGTGAAAATGAGCTTTCTCTTACTGGAAATCTTCCCGATGAACTCAATATTGACCTTTGGTTAATGCTTAATTTTAAGCCTACACTTAATTTTAGACTTTTTAATTATCCATTGGGACAATCCCTTCAGCGACTTACTGAACAAATTCCTAATCTAAATCAGAAAGATGAGTGGGAATACGAGAACGATGAGTGGTGGGAAGAGGATGAGAATGTTGAATGGTGGCAGGCAAACTGTCAAGCCTGGACTGAACAATTGAGATCTGTACTTATTGAGCATCGTAATATTGGGCATCGCTGGGAGTTTTGCAACGAGCAAAAAGAATCACTTCAGAATTATTATGATGCCAATAAACTGCTGATAGATTGTTTGAATAGCAGTTGTAATGTATCGCCGGAAGTGCGCGAAGAAATTGAGGAGACGCTGTTGTTACCCAAAGATGAGATTGAGAAGTGGAAACAAAGACGCACATCGACTTAAATGAATCTTTGCTCATTCTGAACTCTATGCGAATTGATTGTATATCTGACCCCAAGATAGCGATCGCATTGCTTCTATTCCCCATTTTATTCTTGAAAGCCAATCCCCAGCAAATAGGGAGATTTTTCATCAATTACTTCAATTTTAATTTCCACAGTTTCTTGGTTTTGACTTGAATATTCCTGCATCCGGCTTGAGGGTAACGCATTACTTCTCAAATGCGGAACGGCAGATATTGATATTATAAGTTAATGAATACTTTAATCCTGTTGCGCCGTTGTTGCGCTTGGGCGCTATATAAAAATTGGGCTAAAGCCCTACAACTTCAATCAATTTATTTTGATATTATATTTTGATAATTGATGCTAAGAATTATAACAAAGCCGACTAAGGCAAACCGTAAATTCCTGTACAATACTGGGGCGGGCATCCAAAAAATATTAAACCTTTTGCCTTCTATCTCCCATCCTACAGGGCTTGAAATTTAAGTCAAACTTGAAGCCTTCAAAGAACTATAACTTAAAAATTGTTCAGGTATGAGCGCAGCAGCAACCCCCGGATCTATTGTTATTTGTCGCGATCGCCAATGGGTGGTACTTCCCTCCGAAAACCAGGAAGTCATCCGGTTACGGCCCCTTAGTGGTAACGAAGAACAAATCTGTGGGATTTTCACCCGCCTCGGCTTAGAAACCATTGAACCTGCCCAATTTGACCCCCCCAACCCGGAAACGATTCAAAACCACACGGCGGCCCAACTGCTGATGGATGCCACCCGCCTCAGTCTCCGCAGTGGGGCAGGGCCATTTCGCTGTTTAGGGCGCTTATCGGTGCGTCCACGGCCCTATCAACTGGTTCCTTTATTGATGGCATTGCGGTTAGAAACGGTACGGTTACTCATTGCTGATGATGTGGGGATTGGCAAAACCATCGAAGCGGGGTTGATTATCCGCGAACTGTTAGACCGAGGAGAAGCCAAACGACTGGCGGTTTTATGCCCTCCTCAACTGTGCGACCAATGGCAACGGGAACTGAAACAAAAATTTCATATTGATGCGGTTGTCGTGCGTTCTGGTACGGTTTCCAAGCTCGAACGAGGGTTGCCTGCTGGAGATAGTCATATTTTTAGTTATTATCCCCATCTGATTGTCAGTTTAGATTATGCCAAATCTGACCGTCGCCGAGAGAGTTTTCTTGTTCATTGTCCCGATTTAGTAATTGTCGATGAAGCCCATACCTGTACTCATACAGGCGGAGAACGTAGCACTCAACAACAACGGCATCAACTCGTCCAAAAAATTGCTGAAAAATCCAATCAACATTTAATTCTGCTCACCGCTACTCCTCACAGTGGAATTGAAGCGTCTTTTTTATCTTTGTTAGGATTACTGAATCCTGAATTTAAAGACTTCAGCCTAGACCAATTAAACGAAAAACAACGCATTGAATTAGCTCGTCATTTTGTCCAACGGCGACGCATTGATGTTCAACAATGGTTAGGGAATGAAACGCCATTTCCTGAACGAGTTTCCCGAGAAGAACCCTACTCTCTATCTAAAGAATACCGCCAACTGTTTGAAGCGGTTTATGATTTTGCTTGGCGACTGGTGAAAACGGCAACGGAAACCCCCCTGAGTCATGCTCAACGACGGGGAAGATATTGGTCGGCGTTGGCAATTTTGCGCTGTGTGATGTCTTCTCCTGCGGCAGCAATTGCCACTTTAAGCCGTCAAACTCAAAAATATAATACTTTGGATGAAACGCCTGAAGATTTGAATGAAGAATTAGCCGCCACTTATGTTTATGATCCCACTGAACAGGAACAAATTTTAGATGTGGTCCCGACAACAATTGTGGAAAAAGGGAAACAAACCTTTGATGAGTCGCAAAAACGCAAATTACGAGAATTTGTCAAACTTGCTGAACAACTACAAGGGAAAGCTGACCGCAAATTACAACAGGTTAAAACCCTGGTTAAAACCTTACTCCAAGATGGGTTAAATCCGATTATTTGGTGTCGTTATATTGCTACGGCTAAATATGTCGCTGATGCTTTGAAGGAATTAGAAACCAAGAAAAATAACCTGCGGGTAATTGCGATTACGGGAGAACAGTCAGAAGATGAGCGAGAAATCCGTTTAGAAGAACTGAAAAATGCACCCCAACGGCTGTTAGTCGCTACGGATTGTTTAAGCGAAGGGATTAATTTACAGGAACATTTTACCGCAGCGATTCACTATGATTTACCCTGGAATCCTAACCGTTTAGAACAACGAGAAGGACGCATTGACCGTTACGGACAAATAGCACCACAGGTTAAATGTTTTCTCATTTATGGTCAAGATAACCCGATTGATGGGGCAGTATTACAAGTTTTAATTCGTAAAGCCGTAGAAATTCATAAATCTTTAGGAATTACAGTTCCGGTGCCAATGGATAGCAGTACAGTCCAAGAAGCGGTGTTTAAATCTTTATTTGATAGAGCCGCAGAAGCCAAACAATTAACGATTTTTGATTTATTAGATAATCAAGATTCTCCTTTGGTAGAGGTTCATCAAAGTTGGGATAAAGCCGTAGAACGAGAAAAACTGAACCGGACTCGCTTTGCTCAACGAACAATTAAACCGGAAGAAGTGCAACAAGAGTTAATCGAATCTGACCAAATTTTAGGCAGTGAAACAGATGTTGAACAGTTTGTTAAAAATGCTTGTGAAAAGTTAAGTTGTTCTCTAGTTAAACAGAAAAAAAGCTGGAAATTAGCGAATATTCCCCTTTGTGTTCAACCGATTTTAGGCAATCAACCGCGATTAATTTCTTTTACTTCTCCTGCACCGGAAGGAGTTGAATATATTGGGCGAAATCATCCGTTAGTGGAAGGATTAGCACGTCATATTTTAGAAGAAAGTTTAGATGAACAGCAACGGGAACCCATCGCCGCCCGTTGTGGGGTGACGGTGACGGAAGGGGTAGCGAAACAAACGGTTATTTTATTATTGAGAATTCGGCATTTATTAGAAAGTTCAAAACAACAAGTGTTACTGGTTGAAGAAGCGTTAGTCAGAGGATTTACCGGAAGTCCTGCGAACGCTAATTGGTTATCGGATGAGGAGTCTTTAAATTTACTTCAGTCCTGCGAACCTGTGGGAAATTTACCCCTAGAAAATAAACGAAATCGGATTAATCAAATTTTAACACGTTTGGATGATTTAGAACCGGATTTAGAAGCGATAGCAGAAGAACGAGCGCAGGTTTTATTAAGTTCTCATCAGCGTGTCCGAGCAATTACAAAGGAAGGAAAAGTTAAAGTTAACCCTCAGTTACCGATGGATATTTTAGGTATTTATATTTTAATTCCTAAATAGTTCTTCTTGACAGAATGACCGAAATCCTTAATTTTATTTCACCTTAATTTTAGCCATGACCACTCTAACCGGAATCCAAATAGAAGGAAATTTAATCGCCCTTGATTTGACAATTGATATTGTCTCAGGGAGTTTTAAGGGTCAGTTACCTGAAAATTTTGGCTTAACTGGGAGCCAGAAATTAGAAGATGAAATTGCGTTTGCTTGGGGAGAAACGAAGGATTTATGGAATATTTTTCAACGCCGTTTAAGCCGAGATGAAACAGACAGCGCTACCAGTATCACCCGTGAATATTGGGCAGTTCCGTTATTAAAGTTGTT
Organism: Limnoraphis robusta BA-68 BA1; assembly: GCF_034932365.1. NCBI lineage: Bacteria > Bacillati > Cyanobacteriota > Cyanophyceae > Oscillatoriales > Sirenicapillariaceae > Limnoraphis > Limnoraphis robusta. The sequence continues at coordinate 211,910 of NZ_JAYGHR010000061.1, forward strand.
GGGATATAACCCGATTTATCAACCGAAAGCTGAAATTGTTGATGAACAAACTTTTGCGATTTCCCATCGGGTTGAGGAGGGAGAAAATCAACCGCCCATTCACATTATTGGCTGTCGGACTACTTTAGAAAAACGTCCCCCCTCTGGGACTCCTCGACTCTCCGCCCATGCGTTAATGCAAGAATATTTAAACCGTACAGAGCATTTATGGGGTATTGTTACCAATGGGTTACGCTGGCGACTGTTGCGAGATTGTTCTTTAATGACTCGTTTAACTTATATTGAGTTTGATTTAGAACAAATTCTCAATGGGGAAAATTTTGCAGAATTTGGGATATTTTATCGATTATTTCACCGGACAAGATTACCCCAAGGAATTGAGGATACAGATGAATGTTTATTGGAGTTTTATCACCAGGAAACCTTACAGCAAGGGGGACGAGTTCGGGATAGGTTACGGGATGGGGTTGAACGGGCAATTGTGCGGTTAGGAACGGGTTTTTTACAAAATACCAAAAACCAACAAATTCGGCAATTAATCACAGAACAACAGTTAACCGCTAAAGAATTTTATCGATTATTATTGTTTCTAATTTATCGGTTATTATTTTTGATGGTCGCAGAATCCCGTAATTTATTATTGGCGGGAGAAGATGCAGAAAAAGTGAGAATTTATCGAGAATATTATAGCATAGAACGGTTAAGAGCATTAGCAGAACGTCCGAGTTATCGCCGCGAAGGATTTCAGGATATTTGGCAAGGTTTAACCGTGACTTTTGCCTTATTTAATGAAAATTGGCGGGGTGAGGTGTTAGGGTTATCGCCGTTGAATGGGGATTTATTTGGCGAGAAAACGTTAAAACTTTTAGAAGGATGTGGGATTGATAATCATGATTTATTGATGTCAATTCGGGAGTTATCTTTATATGAAAATAAAGGACAGTTGCGACGGGTGAATTATGGGGCGTTGGATGTAGAAGAATTGGGGAGTGTGTATGAAAGTTTATTGGATTTTACGCCGCAATTTAGACAACAAAATGGCGTGTATGAGTTTCTGTTGGTGATCGGAAGCGATCGCAAAACGACGGGTTCCTATTATACACCACCTGAGTTAGTCGCACAACTCATTAAAAGTGCTTTAGAACCTGTAATTGAGGAAAAGTTACGGGAGTCAGAAAAAGGAAGATTAGAACAAGCTTTATTAAGTTTAAAAGTCTGTGACCCCGCTTGTGGTTCGGGTCATTTTTTGTTAGCTGCGGCGAGAAGAATTGGTAAGGAATTAGCTATCATTAGAACAGGTGAACCTCAGCCTGCACCAGAAGCATTAAGACAGGCGATTAGAGATGTTGTTCAACATTGTATTTATGGGGTAGATTTCAACCCGTTGGCGGTGGATTTATGCAAGGTGGCGTTATGGATAGAAGGGTTTTGTCGGGGTTTACCTTTGAACTTTTTAGACCATAGAATTAAGTGTGGGAATTCCTTAGTGGGGGTGTTGGATATTTCCTGTTTAGATGAGGGGATACCGGATGATGCTTTTAAAGCGGTGACGGGGGATGATAAAAAGTTGGCGACTTTATTTAAAAATCGGAATAAAAAAGAGAAGAAAAATATAGAAGTGGGTCAAGGGTCGTTGAATTTTGTTGACGTGGAAGCTGAACGGAGTCAATATATAGAAAAATGGCGAGAGTTTGCGGAAATATCGGAAACAACTCCGAAGGAAATTAAGCAAAAACAAAGCCAATATCAACAAAACCATAGTGAAAATAATACAGGGTGGTGGCGTGATTATTCGGCGTGTAATTTATGGACGGCTGCGTTTTTTACACCCTTAACAGAACAGAATTTACAGCTATTACCGACAACGGAAGCGTTAAAACAGTTATTAGGTGGAAATCCCGTTACAAAACAATTAGTTGATGCTGCAAACAAGTTAGCAGAAGAAAAGCGGTTTTTTCATTGGTCTGTGGAGTTTCCTGATGTGTTTGATCCCCCCCAACCCCCCTTGCTAAGGGGGGAGCAAACTATTTCCCCCTTTACTAAGGGAGGATTAAGGGGGGATCTAGGCGGGTTTGATTGTGTTTTGGGTAATCCTCCTTGGGAACGAATTAAATTACAGGAAAAGGAGTTTTTTGCTGCTAAAAGTGCTGATATTGCTAACGCACAAAATAAGGCGGCGAGAGAGAAGTTAATTAAGCTGTTATCTCAAACGAATCCTGAGTTATTACAGGAGTTTCAAGCGGCGAAACATGATGCTGAAGCACAAGGTAAGTTTATTCGGGAGTCGGGACGGTTTCCTTTAACTGCTGTGGGAGATATTAACACTTATGCGGTATTTGCTGAAACTACGAGAAAGTTAATTTCTTCTCAGGGGAGAGTTGGGGTAATTGTGCAAAGTGGTATTGCAACAGATGATACTAGCAAGTATTTTTTTGGAGATCTAATCAAAACTCAAAATCTAGTTTCTTTCTTTGATTTTGTTAATCTTGAAGGAATTTTTGAGGGTATTCATCGCACACACCCACACTTTTGTGCATTAACGATGACAAAACAAAAATCTACTGCAAATATTGAATTTTCTTTCTATTTAACTAGACCATCACATCTGAATGACCAGGAAAGAAGATTTACTCTTGCACCCCAAGATATTGCGTTAATTAATCCGAATACTTTAACTTGTCCAGTTTTTAGAACTCGTCAAGATGCAGAATTAACTAAAAAAATCTATCAAAATGTGCCTGTTTTAGAAAATGAAGAAACGGGAGTTAACCCTTGGGGGATTTCATTTATGGCAATGTTTCACATGGCAAATGATAGTGGTTTATTTAAAAATGAAGTGAGTGATGGTTTAATACCATTATATGAAGCAAAAATGTTTCATCAATTTAATCATCGTTGGGCGACTTATATCGATGATAATAATAATCGTGATGTCACGGACTTAGAACGGCGCGATCCTGATTTTACGATTAATCCTCGTTATTGGGTAAATAAAAAGGAAGTTGAAAATAAGTTAGCGCAAAAGTGGGATAAAAAATGGTTGCTAGGATGGAGAGATATTACTAATGCAACTAATGAACGTACAGCAATATTTAGTTTATTACCGAGAGTTGCGGTAGGTAATAATGCTCCGTTAATTATTATAGAAAAAAATAAAGCTATTTTAGCTACTTGTTTAGTTGCAAATTTTAGCAGTTTGACTTTTGATTTTGTAACTCGTCACAAAGTAGGTGGAACACACATGAATTTTTTCATTGTCAAACAACTTCCCGTTATCCCTCCCGACTGGTACACCCCAGAAGATATCGAATTTATCAGCAGTCGAGTCCTTGAACTCGTTTACACTGCTTATGATATGAAACTCTTTGCAGAAGATATGGGATATGACGGAGAACCGTTTATTTGGGATGAAGAAAGACGCGCTATATTAAGAGCGGAACTCGATGCTAAATATGCCAAATTATACGGTTTAACCCGTGATGAACTGCGTTATATATTAGATCCTGCGGATGTTTATGGTGCTGAATTTCCCAGTGAAACTTTCCGTGTTCTTAAAAATAACGAGATGAGGAAATATGGAGAATATCGCACCCAAAGATTAGTATTGGAGGCTTGGGATAGGATGGGATATGTACGGACATAATATTATTATGTACGGACATAATATATTATGTCCGTACTATCATCATAATGTTATGTCCGTACTATCATCATAATGTTATGTCCGTACTATCATCATAATGTTATGTCCGTACTGGAGGCTTGGGATAGGATGGGATATTAATATTGTACGGACATAATTAATATTGTACGGACATAACAATGTTATGTCCGTACGGACGGAGAATGATCAAATCAAAAAGGCAAATCCAATAAAATCACATAATCTTTAGGCTTTTTAGGCTTATATTCATCTTCATCCCATTTTAAAGGATTTTCTTGAATATATTTCCTAATATTATATAAAGCCTTTTCATCCCTAATGATATGCTCATAAAAACGCCCATGCCAAACTAAAGAAACACCTTTAACATTACAAATTTCATTAATTCTTTTTGTTACCGATGCTTTATAAGAGCGGATAATACTAGAAATTGAACCTTTAACAATATTACCAAATCTTCTATCTTTATCTAGGGTTTCTGGTGCTGATAAAATCCATAAAATACCATGAACATGATTTGGCATAATCACAAATTCATCTAAGCCAATATAATCAAAATGTTGAGGAATTTCTAACCAACAATGACAAGCGATCGCTCCTAAATGGTTAAGATACATTTTACCGTTTTTGATATCACCGAAAATACATTGATTTTGTTTGGTAGAGATGGTGATAAAATAAGCAGATTCTTGAGTATAATCAAAATATTTTAAACGTAAAGTTTTGCGATGTGGTAAATTAAAAAAATTGGGCATAATCTATAATAGGGTATGGTACGGTATGGACATAATAATATTATGTCCGTACATAATATTATTATGTATGTATGGACATAATAATATTATGTATGTATGGACATAACAATATTATGTATGTATGGACATAACAATGTTATGTATGTATGGACATAACAATATTATGTATGTATGGACATAATAATATTATGTATGTATGGACATAACAATGTTATGTATGTATGGACATAACAATGTTATGTATGTATGGACATAACAATGTTATGTCCGTACAGAACTTTGATCATTTTAAATTGAGAAAATTCCCATGAAAATCCCCATCAAACTTAACGATTTATTACAGCAACCCCTAGTTGCTATCTCAGCCACTAGCCCTTTAATCGGTTTAAAAACAGTACAATTAGATTGTAGCGAAGTCGAAAGCTTAACCGATGAACAATTAGAAGCCTTATTTTCTAATATTCCTGAAGAATGGGGATGTGTTGAACTTAGCGAAGTTTTTGATAGCGACACTTTAACCGAAAGTTTTGCCAAACAACTCGTTAATTATGTTAACCAGCGTTTAGGTGTATCCGAAGATTCAACCCCAGCATTACACCCGGAAACCGATACCGACACAATAACTGTAAACTCATCAACCCATTTAGATATTTTTGAACTGCGAAATGAAGTCATTTCCGACTATCGAAATTATATTGAAAGCTTCTTAAAAATTAAAGATAACCGCATCAAAACCTTTGTAAAAGCCGAACTAGATAAAGGTCAGCTTTGGCAAGATCCCCTAGTTCAAATTAATCCCGCCTATAAAAAAAGTGCCAGTATTGAAACCTTAATTCAACAGAATATTTTACATCCCGACTGCAAACGCTATTTTACCAATTATACATTTTATTATCATCAAGAACAAGCCTTTCGCCGTGCCGTAAAAAATACTCCCTATGTGTTAACAACCGGAACAGGTTCGGGGAAAAGTTTAACCTATGTTGTCCCCATTATTAACGATTTATTGCAGAATCCCAACCTAAAAGGAGTGAGGGCAATTTTAGTTTATCCGATGAACGCCCTCATCAACTCCCAAGCAAAAGAATTTGATAAATTTTTAGAAAAGGTTCCCAACTGTTTTATCACCTACAAAAAATACACAGGTCAAGAAAGTCTTCAGGAAAAAACATCAATTCAAAACAATCCCCCGCATATTCTACTCACCAATTATGTGATGTTAGAATTAATGTTAACTCGGATTTATGAAAACACCTTAGTCGCTTCGCCGGAATTAAAATTCTTAGTCTTAGATGAACTGCATACCTATCGGGGAAGACAGGGTGCGGATGTTGCAGTTCTTATTAGAAAACTCCGCCAACGTTGCGGTCAAAATTTACTTTGTATTGGTACTTCTGCTACCATGTCCAGCGAAGGAAACCGCAGTAACCGACGTCAAACTGTTGCGGAAGTGGCGAGTAAATTATTTGGGGTCGAAGTTCAACCGGATAATGTTATTGATGAAACTCTAGAAAAAGCCATTCAACGTCCTTATCCAACCCCCCAAGAATTGCAAACTGCGATAACAAACGGGTTTCCCCCAGAAAATGAACGCACCAAAGAAAACTTTCAACAGCATCCCCTCAGCGCTTGGATAGAAATGCAGTTAGGACTCAAAGAAGAAGACGGTCATTTAATGCGGCGAACTCCCACTTCTCTACAAGCAGGCGCCGAACAACTCTCGGAGGAAATTGGGTTATCTCCCGAAACCTGTCTCGATACCCTTCAACAAATGTTGTTATGGGGAAGTCGCACCAAAGGAATGGCGTTTCGACTCCATCAGTTTGTTTCTCAGGGGGGAAGTGTTTACGCGACTTTAGAATCAAAAAATCAACGCTTTCTTACCTTAGAAGGGCAGTATTCTACCACCAACAACCGCTTACTGTATCCGTTGGTATTCTGTCGGGAATGCGGTCAGGAATATTATGGGGTTCGCTACGACCAAAACAGCTATAAAGTAACTCCGTTATTACCCACAAGTATCGAAACCGAAATTGATAGCGATATTCAAGAAGGTTATCTGGTTATTGATGAAGATGGACTTTGGACTTCCGACGATGAAGACCGTTTACCGGATACTTGGTTTAAATATACCAAACGCAGAGGACGGGAAGCGAAAAAAGAGTATCAACGGTTTATCCCCCAAAAATTATTTGTGTTTTCTGATGGACGTGTTAGCCAGTGGGGAACCGCCACCGAGTCGGAACGTCCGACCCCCTGCTGGTTTATTCCCAAACCCTTTTTAACCTGTTTAAACTGTGGAATTGTTTATGACCGCAAAAAGAATGAATTTAGTAAGTTATCTCGCCTCAGTTCGGAAGGGCGCAGTACCGCCACAACGTTATTATGTTTGTCAACCGTTAGCCGCTTGAAAGCTTGTTCTGCGGTGGAAGAAGATGCGGCTAAAATATTGAGTTTTACCGATAACCGTCAGGATGCGTCATTGCAAGCCGGACACTTTAATGATTTTGTACAAACGAGTTTTTTAAGGTCGAGTTTATACGGCGCGTTGAAAACCAATCAAGTTTTAACTCATCCAAATTTAGCCTTAGAAGTGGTTAAAAAGATGGGGCTAACCCAGGAAGATTATGCTCAACAGGTCGCCAATTTTGGGATCGGAAAAAAGCGCAATGAAGAGGCGTTTCTGCATTTCATTGAATATCGTCTTTATGAAGATTTGCGTCGGGGGTGGCGAATTGTTCAACCCAATTTAGAACAGTGTGGGTTATTGGAAATAGAATACAATGATTTAAAACTCTGTTGTCAGAACACTCAAGTGTGGCAAAAATACCCCCATCCAATTTTATTAAGAGCAACACCCAAACAGCGTTTTGATGCAGTCAAAGTATTACTTGACCAGTTGCGAAAAGATTTAGTTATTGATGCAAATTTGTTGCAACCCCAAGAAATTGAAAAGTTTAAACGGGATGTGAATCAAGCTCTCAAAGACCCCTGGACAATTGACACCGATCAAGTCTTACCTCAAGCACAAACCGCTTCATTTGTTCAGGGAAATAGTCGTCAAAAACATCAGGCAAAATTAAAACTGACGGTGGGGAGTAAAATCGGGCGTTTTCTTCGTTCTGAACGGGCTTGGCTCTGGTTGAACCAACCGCTATCCGAATCTGATTATAACATATTAATTAAAGCTTTGGTTGATATTCTCTGCGATTCTGGTTATCTCAAAAAAGATGGGGCAGAAGTACAGTTGCGGGTTGATTGTATGAGGTGGAAAGTTCAAAAAGTTTCTCAAGTCCCCGTCGATATTTTTAACACAAAACGGTTACAAGGAAGTCAAATGAATTCGGTAGATGTTAACCTATTTTTTCAAGATTTCTATGAACGGAATGCCCAAACAATTAATACAATGAAAGGGCGAGAACATACGGGTCAGGTTAAAAATGAATACCGCCAACAACGGGAGGAAGAATTTCGTGATGGTTTGTTAGCGGCGCTGTTCTGTTCTCCGACAATGGAATTGGGGATTGATATTGCTGACTTGAGCGTTGTTCATCTGCGAAATGTTCCCCCTTCCCCCGCGAATTATGCTCAACGCAGTGGACGGGCGGGACGAAGTGGACAACCTGCGTTAGTGATGACCTATGCTTCAGCCGGAAGTGGACATGACCAATATTTTTGTCGCCGTCAAGATCAAATGGTTGCGGGGGTTGTCACTCCGCCCAAATTAGAGTTAGGAAATCCCGATTTAATTAAGTCTCATATTTATTCCCTTTGGTTGGCTTATACCGGGGCTAATTTGGGAGATTCAATGAATCAAGTTCTTGATTTAGATTTGCAAAATTATCCGCTCCGAGAGAGTTTAAAAATGCAGTTAACGTTAAATCCCCAAACATTAAATCAGTGTTTACAAGCGGCTGAAACAATTTTAGCCGATCAGTTCTGTCAAGGGGATTTGAATAAAACCAATTGGTATTCAAGAAATTGGTTAGAAAGGGTTTTAGATAATGCGTTAAAAGTGTTTGATCAAGCCTGTGATCGATGGCGATCTTTATATCAAGATGCAGTTCAACAGTTAAACGAAGCTCGTAATATTATAGACCGTTCCAACCGGGGAGGAGTGGGAAAAGAAGAACGTAAAAATGCCGAAAATTCTCAGTGGGAAGCTCAACGACAAATCGACTTATTAACGGGTCAATCTAATTCTAGCAGAAGCACCAGCGATTTTGATTTTTATCCCTATCGTTACTTTGCATCCGAGGGTTTTCTTCCCGGGTTTAATTTTCCTCGGCTTCCGGTACGAGCGTTTATTTCTGCGGGGAGCGAGAGCGATTTTCTATCTCGTCCTCGGGTTGTGGCTATTCGAGAGTTTGCACCTCGCAATATCGTTTATTATGAAGGCAATAAATTTCAAATTGTTAAAACGAAAATTCCCGTCAGTGGGTTAAATTTTAATCGGGTTGCTGTTTGTGCAAATTGTGGTTATTTCCATCAGGGACAGGATTCTCAGCGAGATATTTGTGAAAACTGCGATTCCCGGTTAATTGCGGATAGTTTTGGAAATCCAGCTAAATTACAAGTGTTAAATATGGATACTGCTTCCACCCGACGCCGAGAAAGAATTACTTGCGATGAGGAGGAGCGATTAAAGTACGGTTATAATATTACCACACATTTTCGTTATGCAAATCAACGACGGGAATCGGCTTTAGTTGTTGCAGCAGATGGAACCGAGTTATTAAAATTAACCTACGGAGAAACGGCGGAACTTTGGCGAATTAACCGAGGACTGCGCCGAACCGGAGAGCGGGGGTTTAAGCTGGATTCAAAAACAGGATATTGGGGAGATTCGATATCGGAAGAAACCCCCAGCGAACAGTTAAAAACCGAAGTTAATTTGATGGTTTCCGATACGTCTAATATTTTAATTGTTCAACCGATGTGTTTACCGGATAATGAGGTTGAAGCTTATTTAGCATCTTTACAATTTGCTTTGTGGAGAGCCATTCAAGCGGTTTATAAACTCGAAGAAGATGAACTGTCTTCGGAGCGTTTAGGACAAGGAAAATACTTGCTGTTTTGGGAAGCCGCCGAAGGGGGTGCGGGAGTTCTCTCTCAAATTTTAGAAAATCCACAATCTTTTCAATTACTCGCAGATGCGGCGCTGGATATTTGTCATTTTAAACAACCCAAACCCAGTTGTACCGTTGCTTGCTATGAATGTTTGCTATCCTATCGCAATCAGTTTGACCATCCCCTGCTGAATCGTTATTTAGTTGAAGATACTTTGAACCAACTTTCATTTAGCGCTGTAAAACGCAATTCAGGAACTCTTTCACGCGAAGAACAATATCAACAACTACTTAGTAAAACCGATGATCATTCAGAATTAGAGCGAATTGTTTTGACAGCCATTTATGACCGAGGAATGAAGTTACCGGATGCTGCTCAATTCTTCTTCCCTGAAGCGAATTGTAAACCCGATTTTGTTTATCATCAAGTTAAAATCGCCCTATTCTGTGATGGTTCTGTTCATGACCATTCTGAACGTCAAGAACAAGACAGAATTGAGCGAGAAAATTTCCAGTTTGATGAGAGCTATACAGTCATTGTTATTCGTTATGATGATGATTTAAAAGCCAAGTTAAACGAGTTGTCTGCATTGATTTAAAAGTTTAAACAGAAGACTCAAGCAGGGCAAAAACTAAAGTTTAAAAAGTTAAAAAGCTTAAATTATAAGCACAAAAGTTATGTGAAATATTTTAAGTAGTGCCAAAGTCGGTCGCGACACTTGGGCTGACGCAGTTTTTGTAAAGCTTTGGCTTCAATTTGGCGAACCCGTTCCCAAGACAGTTGCAACTTGTGACCAATTTCGATCAAAGAGTAAGCGTGACCGTTACTCAAACCGTAGCGCATCTCAATTATATACCGTTCGCGAGGGCTGAGATCCGCCAACAGTTGTTGCAAATCCCATCGGAGAGATTTCAGCAAAACTTCGCGCACCTGTGCGGGAGTCATGTCCAACTCGGCGGCAATATTATCAATGGTAGCGATGCGACCTTTGTCTTGAAAGATTTTGCGCTGCGCTTTTTTGATTTTATTTAATTTTTCGCCAATGTGTTCCGGAAGAAACATCCAACTGATGTCTTCCAAGTAATCGAAGTAAGCCTGAATTCGAGCAGGAGTTTGGTTGATTTTTATGTAGTAGTAGAATAGGAGTTCATCAAAATCATTAAAATCTCGATTAAAATAAGTTGATGTGTTCTGATAAGCCTTTGTAAAAGTTGGTGAAGTAAACTGATAATTTGCATTTTTAATTTTTATCGATATTGAATGACTATGTTCTCCGACTGTAGCTTGAACTGAGAAATCACACTCTACATTGCCTGCAATAAAATCAAATTCGGAAATCAAATCGTTAGACTCTTTATAATTCCTAAAATTCAATAATTTATTATCTTTTTTGGCGGTAATTGTACCCCCTCTTGAGTGCCATTTAACCTCATTTACTTTGATTAAATCTCTAACTTGATCGTACCCCTTAAGCGTTAAAGTACACTGTTCACCGGGTTGAATTTCTGTTTTGTTGGAAGATAGTTCAAGTGTTCTAAGTACGGGGATAATTTCAACGTCTACAGAATCAGAGATTGCTGATACTGCAATACATCCTTTGGCAATCCAATCTAGAATTTGCAAGATAAATTTTATCTTTTGTTTCAGCATCCAAGATTGTAGATTTAAGTCAAGAATAGATACATCAGGATCTAGATCAACCTCTGAAATATCAAATTCTTCTACAGTCTTGCATTCTCCATCAAATTCTGAATTTTCTTCTGTACTACTAAAAAGCCTTATTCCCAAAGAGTAAACCCGTTGTAACTCTCGGATAATTTTTACAAAAGTTTCCAGATAAGTTCCGAAAATAAAGAGTTTTATTTTGATATCGTTTTTATAAGCCTTAGCTTTGACCTGGTAGAATCCCTTTGAATTATAATCCGCAGCGTAATATCCCTGTTGATTAATTGTTCCCCCCGTTGCTTCCCAGATAACTAATTCGGGGCTAATTCCACAATTAAACTGATCTATTCCAGCAACAGTAAATTTCTGATGTTCACCGGGTTCTAATTGAATAATTGAACTCGGATTTATGTTAATTTCTCTTAAAACCGGAAGTAATGTAACAGAAGCAGTTTTAGAAAATTCTCCCACACTCGCAGTAACAGTTACATAACCTTCTTGATATCCTCCTTTAAAGACTCCATTAGAATTAATTTTACCTCCTGGACTACACTCCCATTTCACATCATCCAGAGGACAGCGTTCGCCTGTATGATCGTATGCAATAACATTAAAATTTACGGGTTTATTCGGTTCAACATATATTTTTTCTGATGGAATAAAAACATATTTTAAGATACGAGGAACAATAAATTGAGCAGAGGCTTTGAGATTATAACTGGGAATAGATGCCGTAACTTCAAAAGAACCTTTGGCGTTTTCATAAACAGTTAAACAACCTTGTTGGTCAATTTTTCCTCCTACCGCTTCCCAGATGATAAGATTTCCCGTTGATATTTCACGTTTACGTTGGTCAAAGCCACGAACTTTTAATTGTTTAGTTTCACCCGGCTTTAAAATCAACTTGGAAGGAATGATTTCTAGAGATGTTAACTTAGCAGGTTCAACGACTGTAACCTCAACTTCAGCTTTTATTTCTCCAACAGTAGCGGTAATTTTTACTTTTTCTTCTGTATGACTGGCGGTAAAAGTTCCATCCTCATTAATTTTTCCACTTGTTGAAGTCCAGCAAACTCGATCTATTTTGATAGTCTGTTTATATTGATCAAAACCTTTGACTTGAAAAGACTGAGTTTCACCAAATTCTAATTCAACAAAAGATGGGGAAATTTCTAAAATCGTCAGCTTGGGAGGTTCAAAAACTTTAACCGTTACCTCGTTACTGCTAATACTTCCAGACTTGGCGGTCACTTGAAAAGTCCCATCATTATTTCCGGCTGTATAGATACCATTTTCAATGGTTCCACCCGTTGCATTCCAAAAAACAGTTTCAAGTTTAAATTCTTTATTATATTGATCGAATCCTGTGACGGTAAACGTTTGTTTTTCCCGAAAGTACAGCTTAGACACAAAACCCGGTTTAATAACTAATTTATCAAGCCTTGGCGGTTCTACAACATCAATACTAATACAATCCTTTAGAAAAGTTCCAACTTTTACTGTAACGGTAACTTTAGCCGTTTTTTGACTCGTTTTATATTCACCCGTTTGAGGATTGATTTTACCCTCTGTAACTTGCCAAATTACAGGTTGACTTATTTCAAATATTTTATCATATTGGTCAAATCCTTGAGCTTTAAACTGATAAACTTCTCCGACTTCCAAAGGTTTAGTAGGTCTTAAAATTTGAACTTTGCTTAATTCGGGTTTGGAACTTCCTTTAAATGTGTAGGGTGATTCTTTCGTGTCTAGATTCCAAACTTTTAGCCAATCACAGCTTCCGCAAATTAGCTTTTTATAATCGGAAGAAATTGCTGTACAATTAATCAAGCTATGATTTAAAACCCAATATTTTTCCGTTTCTATATTTTGAAACCGGATTGTACTATTACTGTCTACAATCACGAGAGTCTTTCCATCTGGAGTCAACTTAAAGTCTTGAATTTTAGTGGTTTTTTTGAAAATAGTATTGCTGGAAATAAAGTCATGTTTTTTTAGATTTTCTTGGTCATTATTAAGATTTAATAAAACAGACATCAAACCCAGACTCATTCCACCTGTAAACTTAACCAATATAAGTGAAATAGCTATAATTAATACTTTAAAAGCGTTAATTATTTTGTTGTTTTTATCGGAAGGAACATTTTTCCAAAATTTTATTTCTCCATTTCGACTTCCACTAAATAGCCGTTCACCATCTGAACTAATCGTTAAGGCTTGAACCCAGTCCGAATGTTCCTTTAAAGTTTGTAAGAGTTTACCGCTATTTAAGTTCCATAGTTTAATCGTGTTATCGGTGCTACCACTGGCTATAGTGCCATCAGAACTAATTACAGCAGAACAAATCCACCCCGAATGATCGGTTAGAGTATGTTGCTGTTTTCTGGTGTTTAAATCCCAAATTTTAAGGGTTTTATCGCAACTTCCACTGACCAATTTTTTTCCATCAGGACTAACGGCGAGCGTTGTTACCCAACTCGAATGTCCTCTCAAGGTAAATAAACTTTCTCCTGTTTGCAGACTCCAAATCTTAATTTGACTATCTGTACCCCCCGTAATTATAGTTTTATTATCTGGAGCGATAACAACAGACAAAACCCAATGAGAATCCGCCTCAAATTTCCGTAATAATTCTCCGGTTTCCGCATCCCAAACTCTAACTATCTTCCAACTTCCGCCAACAATATATTTATTATCAGGACTGATAACAATACTTGTAATTGTATCGGTAGCAACGGGTAAGTTACCGTTTTTAGTTAAATCCGAATTGTATCCCTGCAAAATCCAATAAGCTGATTGCTGTACTTTTTCGGATTTATCTTTTAACGCCTGTCGTGTAAAACAATCCAAGTTTTCGTTAGATTTTAAGCAATCTTGCAAGGCATTTAGTCGAACATGAATATCGGGACTATTCAGGCGAGATTCAAGAGTAGGTTTGGGTAGAGTTTCCATGATTTTACCTTGTTAAAAATTGCTTTTTAGATTGGAATTCGGAGATTTGAGATGATGCACGTTAATCAAGCTTTAATTGAAATATTGGTGGTGGCAACTGGATGAGTTTATTTCAACCTCTACTCTCCAGATTAAGCGTTTTCAACTTGGATAGCTACGGGGTAATTACGGAACTTTGAAAATTTTATGAGCATCAAAAATTAGATCGTTCTCAGTAGAATTACCGATCTTCCGCGTCAAACCCTAGATCAATCATGGAATTGGTGGATTTCAGTTAGACTCAGACTAGAGGACAGAGATTCGTCGGTATCCAAGAGTAGAGAGAACAAATTGACCTCAACCCGATGCTAAACTAACTGCATCAAGTTGATCAATAATGAGAACACAAAGTCGTTTTTGAGCAATTGCAGCTAAGACTGAAGCAGGAGAACCTGGTAATCCAAGTTGCTTCCCGATATGATTGGGTAACAAAGAGTGTTCTAAACGATCTACACGAAATGCTAATACTGGTATGCCCTGTTCATGGATAGTTTCTAGCGCTTGAAGCATGACACCACTTTTACCAACTCCGGCTACACCAGAAATTAAGATGCTTTGCCGACTTTCTGCTTCTTCGCTCGTTAGTTTCTTTATAACTGTTTCTGCTTCATCACGAGGAATAACTTGGCTGTAAAGCATTGAATTTTTCAGCGAATAAAGATAAGAATCATTGGCATTCTGAACAGCAGCTAACACACGAGAATCTTTATGCCATTGACGACGGAGAAAGCCTCTTTTCTCTAAATGATTCCAAATCTCATATGCAGTTAATTCGTGATGAACTTTGTCTAATGCAAACTGAGCCAGCACGTCGCTAACGTTAGCAGGCTCTCCTTCGACGAGGTAATTAATTCTATTATCAATATCGTTGCATAAAGAGGTTTCATCATAGGTTCTAATATAAATTGGTTTTAAAGCTTCATAAGCTTCTCTATCAGAACAGTTCCAATAATTACTAATTTCTTTAAAAGCCTTCAGTGGTTCATAAGTCCGTGACTGATTCAGTTTAATAAAATCTTGCTCAAATTCTTGCCAAGAAGCCGATCTTCTTGCTCGATCTGATAGCTCGTCTAGTTGAAGAACATTGCAAATTGAAATAAACACACAATTTGCGGTTGATGTCTGAAGTTTATGCCAAAAGTTTGCTAGAACTCCTTTACTGTTTAAGTCGGCTAATCTCCATTGACCGTCGCTCTGTTGTCTTTTTACCTGGTGATACTCTCGTCTATCTTGAAAGTCTAACCAAAATTCTACTCCTTCACCCTCTTTTCCTGGTGGTTCTAGACGAATGGAATTAGCCTTCTCATCCATTACGTCAATCATACAATGCACAGTCCAGTGACCTTCATAGCGGTTCCCAAATTTATCTGCTGCTCCTCCAGGTAAAGGCATGGTTTATATCTCCTTGAATTAAAAAATGAAGTTTTTCTTTGTCAAATTGCTCGTGTTCTGCTTCATCTATTTTATCTTTTGAGGAATTCAAGCGATCGCGCAACGGGTTTCATCTTAGAACAACACGGCACCCAGATTAACAATTCCTTTAATTTTAGCAAGCAAATTAACAGAATTCATGGATTGACACCTTCTAATAAACTCTTGATAGGCGATCGCACTGGGTAAAATGATGCTGGTTTCTTCCCAGTCAAAAATAAAATCTTCAGGAACTCGCCACTCTCGTTCATCTGTCCAATCAATAATGGTTTTATCGTCGCCGAGATCGAAGCGAACGATTCTCCACCATTCACTAGGAGGCAAATATTTTTTAGCATCTTCTGAGCGATCATAAATAACAGGCCGTCCCCCTTTTCGATAAACATAAGGCTTAGAAAAAGTTAAACCTACTCCCTGATATCTCACTTTCCCCGATGGATTTTTTTGGCGATACTCCTGCTCCAAATAAATATTCTGTGCCAGAGAATAGAGCGGCGTTTCTTGAAAGCAAACGGCTCTCCGTTCCCCACAGATAAAACCGGATTGAGTTGAGCTACCGATCAACTTTTTCTCTATTAAAATTTTCATTAAAACATCTATCGCCGGAGAAGATTTACCGTTAATAATAGCAGATCGAGTTAAATGTACAACCTGACTGGTCATGTCAGAACGGGAGACAACTCGTTTTTTCCAATCTTCAATTGTGTAAGGCATAGTTTGATTTGGATTTGCAAAATTGTGAAGAAAATAAATTTATTCTGGTGTTCCACAACAAGAACAGATAAAATGGGTGCGATCGCCTTTTGAATTCTTTCATTAACTTGACAAACTTTTTTCAAATCTCCGACTTGAAGTAATAGGTCTGTAGGGGTGATAAATGCAACTTTGGCTTCCGGTCGTTCATAATCTTGGGTGACTGCCATACCCACAACACCTTGAAGTTGTTCATCCCAAATTGCTGTGCCACTAAACCCTTTTTCTAAACGAATTCCTGTTTCTTTGGTATCCTCAACTTGAATACGACCTTTGCCCACCCCTCCTCGTAACTCTCCGGTTGCCCATTCCCCATTACTCCCTTTTTCGGGAAAACCTAATGCTCTAAAACGGTGTCCCCAAAGGCTTTCATTTCTTGTCAAAATTAAGTTGATTGGTTCGGAACGTTCAGGAAGTTGATCGGGATTGAGCAGTTTTAATACCGCAATATCTTGTATATTTTCATCGCTTTTTAAAGGAAACCAAAAGGCTATTTCTGTCTTGAGTTTTTTACCGATTTCAAGAACCGGAAAATCAATTTCAATGATTTGAGTTGGTTTTTCTTCCTGCTTAGAAGATATTCTTTCGGTCGTAAAAGCAACAACATGAGCGCAGGTTAAGATGTAGTGAGGGGAAACTAAAAATCCCGATCCAGCAATGTCCCCTCCCGACTTAAATACTCTAACAACAGCTAATTCTAGTGCCGAAGCCATAACAGATGATCAACTTTGGGGTTTATGTCTAGCTAGGGTTTCTTCCGGTGTTATTCCATTTCAGGGTAATCTCGTAATTCACTTCTGCACTGCCCGATGCGATGACCGCCCCCAGTCCCGCACTCATCTTCACCCCAAATTTGACTTCAACTGCATCTGCGGGTTGGTTTAAATCTTTAACTTTTTTGATTATTGCGTTGGCGACGGGCTGAATGCTAGAAAGGGCTTTTGCGAGTGTTTGTTTGGCTTGTATCACCGTCTCATCTCCAAGTCCAATCAGCCCTTCATCCTCATCAACGCTTTCAGGGATAGGAAGTTTTTCATCTACTTCCATATAGACAAAGGATTGTTCATCGTCATCTAACTGAAATTTTACCAGCCGTGCCGCCATTACCTTTCTCCTGTCAGCAAAGTTTTACCTCATCCTGTATATCCTACGCTACTTTATGTTGGCAACTCCTATACTAGAAAGTGCCTGACCCCAAAGAACTCTACAATTTGAGCTTATATGCCCCGGAGTATTATCCCGAAAAAATAAGGACAAAAAGACAAAATGATTATCAAGGTAGATATTGACGAACGGGAATTTATCATCAATACCGATGCAATTTCCTGTATTGTTCCCCAAGTTGATGATGATGAAACTTACTTAATTGAATTTAGAAGCGGAGGACATTACCCCATTACTTACAAGGAATTTACGCAAATTGCCGAAAAAATTGAACAGGAGCAAAGAACCGGAACCCGACAGAATGTATCAGCATAAATCCACGATATTGATTACACAAAAGGGGGTTTATTTTATTCCCTTGACTCAACTCACAGGCTTTATATTATCAGGTTGCGGGTCTAGGTTTAACGATTGAGGATATTATTGAGGCTCTGAAAAACTGTCAGAACTACGAACAAAAAGTGTTTTTTATACGGAAGATATCGCCCGAGGTTTTCAGTTGGGCTTGGCGTTGTTTGAACTCAGACGCGCCCAAATGACTGCCGAAAAGTTGAAGGCTTAGGAAAATGCAGACACAACTCGAAACCCCAGAATGGAATATCTTTATTTGTTTTCGATAGACTCCTTTTGAGCCGTAACCCTAAAAACCTGAGATAGTCAGATCTGAAGCGACAAAATCTTGCCCTTTCTAGAGTAAGATTGTGAATCCTATAAAATCATTTATGATTAATACGATATCAAAAGCAATTATCAACGATGAGATTTAAGATCATTGGCGCGATCGCCTTACTTAGCCTAACGGGACTAGGGACGGAGATTCGAGCAAATACCTCCGTTCAACTTAGTCAGTTCCGTCCCCCAGATACGACAAAACCCGCTGATCGAGAAGGAGGAGGTACACGGGGAGGAAGTGTTTTCGAGGGGGGTTCGAGTTTAATCGCTTTAACTCCAGTCACAGGAGGAGTAACGATCGCGGAATATCCTACCTTATTGGTTTATGTTCCTCAACCTGAAGAATCTTTAACCAACTCCCCCGTTGAGATGGGTTTGAAAGATGAAGAAGATCATGTAATTTATAAAACTATTATTCAACTTCCTCCACAAGAAAGTATCATAGCCATTAATCTCAAACAAGATGAAACATCTATTTCTCTAGAACCCAACAAAACTTATCGCTGGTATATTTACTCTACCCGGATAGATTCTGATTATATAGAAGTACCAATAACGCGAATTCGCCCTGACGAAGAATTATCTCAAGCCCTAGAAAAAGCCAACCTTCAAGAACGTTTCAATCTGTATAATCAAAACGGAATCTGGTATGAAGCCCTACACACCTTATTTGAGTTACGCCGTGCCAATCCTAACGATACCACTTTAATTCAGGAATGGAAAAAATTGCTTCATTTTGTGGAAATCGAAAAAATTGCCGATGTACCTCTGTTATTAATTGAAGCTCCAACTTCTCAAAATCAAACACCAGATTATATTGAAAATTCGGAGCAAAATACAACGCCAAATCCAGTCACAAGTGATACCGAATTGACATCCCCTTTTCGACCACCAGAGCTAGGTAGCCCTCATAGTCCTGATGGTGGGAGTCGATAAAATTTTCTATAAATTAATCAAAAAACGCTTATGAAATTCTTGAATATTATTATTGTTACTGGAATTTTTGAGTTGAGTTTAATTGGGGATTCTATCCTCGTCTTCTCTAAGTCTTTACACCCAACAATAGAAACTTATCCGATAACCAAACAAGAAAGTTCATTGATTCAGGGAGAAAAACTTTCTCTCAACCCAACAACTCAGCAATTACTGCAAACGGGTCAGCAACAATTTCAAACCAGTCAATTTAAAGCGGCTCTCAATACCTACCAACAAGCACTCGCATTATTTCAAAAAACCAATAATAAAAGAGGTGAAGCCGAAACCTTATTCAATATTGGAGTGATTTACCGCGTACTTAGTCAATATTCTCAAGCTACAGAATTTGTTGAACAAGCTTTAGAAATTGCAGAGTCTTTAAATTACCAAAATTTGATAGCTTCTGCGTTGAGCGAACGGGGAGTTATTGCTTATAGTTTGAGTCAATTTCCCGAAGCGTTAAAATTTTATCAGCAAGCCATTGAACTGAGTCAAAAAATTGGAGATCGCCATACAGAAGGACGAACTTTGGATCATATGGGAGTGGTTTATCGAAGACAAGGAAATTATAATCAAGCTTTGTCTTTACATCAACAAGCGTTAGCAATTTTGCAAGAGATTAATCAAAAATCGGCTCAAGCACTTGTTTTGAATAATATTGGCATCGTTTACAGTAGGCAAGGAAACTACCCGAATGCTTTAGAATACAATCAAAAAGCACTGGCTATCAGCCGAGAATTTGGCGATCGCTATATTGAATCTCGAATTCTTCTCAGTTTGGGTGTGGTCTATCAAAATCTTAGCCAATATTCTCAAGCACAAAAGTTGTTTCAAGAAGCTTTAAACATTAAAGAAGAAATTGGCGATCAAATAGGTGTCGGTCAAACTTTGAATAATTTGGGTGGAGTGTATAATAGTTTAGGTGAATATTCTCAAGCTTTAGAAATTTACCAAAAAGCTTTAAGGGTTCGTCGTTCCGTTGGCGATCGCATTGGGGAAGGAATTACTCTGAGTAATATTGGATTAGTTTATCAAAATCGGGGTGAATATTTTCAAGCACAAGATTATTATCAGCAAGCTTTAGCCATCAGTCAAAAAATTGGAGATCGTCCCGGTGAAGCTTCTGCTTTAATGAATCTTGGTGGAGTTGCTTCAGCACAAAGTCAGTACACAGAAGCCGTCAACTTTTATCAACAGTCTTTAAAGATTCGACAGGAGATAGGCGATCGCGCGGGAGAAGGATATACACTTAATAGTATTGGCGCTATTTATTATACGTTGGGTCAGTTCAATGAAGCCCTTAAATTCTATCAACAGGCTTTAACGCTGCGTGAAGAAATAGGCGATATCGCAGGTACAGCACAGGCTTTAAATAATATGGGATTGGTTTATGAAGTTCAAAAACAGTATAACAAAGCCCTTGAATATTATCAACAAGCTTTAAAGATTCGTCGGGAGATTGGAGATCGACCCGGAGAGGGAAATAGCCTGAATAATATTGGATTCATCTACAATATTAACCAACAGTATACTCAAGCTCTTGAGGTCTACCAACAAGCACTAAGAATTCGTCAAACTCTAGGCGATCGCTTTGGAGAAGCAACCACATTAAACAATTTAGGGTTGGCTTATAATAACTTGGGAAATCAGACCGAAGCCTTGGTTGCGTATCAACAAGCACTGGGGATTTTTCAGGAAATTGGTAGTCCCGAAGGGGAACGTTCTACCCTCAGCAGTATGGGGGAAATTTTTGACAAACAAAATAAAGTTGAACTCGCCATTATCTTTTATAAAAAGTCGGTAAATGTCACAGAAGCCATTCGTCAAAATCTTTCGGGACTTTCCACAGAACAGCAGCAATCTTATACCGGAACGGTGGCGGATACCTATCGCCGTTTGGCGGATTTACTCTTACAGCAAAATCGAGTTTTAGAAGCACAGCAAGTTTTAGATTTATTAAAAGTTCAAGAATTAGATGAATACTTAAATAATGTTCGAGGAAACAATCAAACGTCCGAAGGAATTGAACTTCTTCCCCAAGAACAACAAGCCTATCAAGAATATACCCAAATTCAAAATCAAATCGTTCAATTGGGAACAGAACTCAACGAACTGCGGATAATTTCTCCAGAAGAACGTTCACCGGAACAAAATCGGCGCATTGTTGAATTAGAAAATATTCAGCAGCAAGTTCGTCAAGACTTCAATAACTTTATCGAAAATCCAGAAGTTCAAGCCAAGTTACAACAACTTTCACAAACCACCGGAGGTCAGAACTTAGACTTACCCAATCTTAATCGATTACAGCGTCAATTGCGTCAAATTGAACCAACTGCTGTACTTCTTTATCCTCTCATTTTAGAGAACCGAGTTGAACTGATTTTAGTCACGCCTTTTAATCCACCCATTCATCGTTCTGTTACGATTGAACGAAAAGTATTAAATCAAGTCATTGTAGATTTTCGCTTAGATATTGTGCGTCCATCAGTACCTTTAAATCAAGTAAAAATTTCTGCTCAACGCCTTTATAAAATTTTAATTAAACCCCTTGAAGGGGATCTGACTCAAGCCAATGCAAAAACGATTATCTATGCGCCGGATAGTGTATTGCGATATATTCCAATTTCTGCCCTTCACGATGGAAATCAATGGTTAATTGAACGATTTAATATTAATAATATTACGGCCGCTTCTCTGACGGATCTAAGTTCTCAAGACTCTAAAGAATTAAGAGTTTTGGCGGGGGCATTTAGCAGTGGAAATTATCAAGTTCAGGTGGGAAGTCGGCAATTTTCTTTTGATGGACTAACTTATGCGGGGTTAGAAGTTCAAAATATTTCCAAACGAGTTCCCCAAACCACGACATTAATTAATCAAGAATTTAATCGGAATGCGGTGATTCCTTTTCTCAACGATCATACTATCGTACACCTAGCAACTCACGCCGCATTTGTTCCGGGTCAACCTGAAGATTCTTTTATTTTACTTGGAGATGGCGATCGCTTAACGTTACGAGAAATTGAGACGTTAAACTTACCCAATGTGACATTAGTTATTCTGAGTGCTTGTCAAACCGCAGTGGGCGGACAGTTAGGAAATGGAGAAGAAATTTTAGGACTTGGCTATCAGATGCAGCAGGCGGGAGTGTTGGCAACCATTGCGTCATTATGGATAGTTGATGACCAAGGAACGCAGGTGTTTATGGAAGCGTTTTATAATGCTCTATTGTCTGGGAAATATACCAAAGCGGAAGCCTTGAGACAAGCACAAGTAAATTTGAGTCAAAATTTGACTCAGGACAATCGTTTTAGTCATCCTTATTACTGGGCGCCTTTTATTTTAATTGGGAATGGATTATCTACTTTTTGACGGGAGAAGGCTATTGAGACAGGTACTTTACCTTCAATGTAACGGGTTCGGCAACTTGCAGTTAGTCCGCTTTTAGCTATTCGATTAATAGAAGCGATATTGTCTTCCCTCAAAATTAATACTAGATTGATTGATATCAAAAGGCAAAAAAGCGCTTTTATTTTCTCTTCAATCAACAAACCTACCCATGAATCATCAAAACCCCATTACCTTTACGATGTGCAGGCTGGAGAACGGCTGGTATTTCCCGAAATTCCGGTCAGCTTCACGGGGGATTTTCAAGGAATCAATGACTATCAAATGCGGGTCGATGAAGCCATTGCTGAGATTGTAGATGCTTCGGTGTTGACCCAAGCGGAGGGCGAACGGTTTTTTGCCAGCAGCGTTCGGGCTTTTATGGAAGAAATTGACATCCTCCCTCGCCGGAGACGAGGGAGGATGTCAATAACTCTAAGATTTGTTGTTGAACATCATTAAGAAAACAGATTTCCCTCTGTCCATCTCGATGTATATACAAAGTGATGTTTCTAAAAACCCTTAACATCTTTTCTGCGGTAGGACAGTCAGTGGTACGTTTGGGATTGCCCTCATACGCTATATTTTCTGCAATTTTTCAAAAAATCTCAAATTTCCGAAAAAAAAGTAGAGCAACTTCAGAAAACGATATAGAACACAGTTGACACCGCTTGTACACAGACAGCTATTTTCAGGGAGGGATGACTTAAATGTGGTTAGGACAATTTGGGTTCGGAAACAGTTTATTTCGTTATCTCAGTTGGAACAAACCCTAACGCATCAATCTTCATCTTTCTCTGCACTTAAGTTGATTAAAAAAGATACAATATCTGTAAAGTACCATGATTGACACAACCAAACAAAGTAGCCTACTCAATAATCTGGAAGCAGTTTCGAGAAAACGCTATGAAATTGCCCATCATTTAGGTAATCTTGCGGAAATTCTCAGCCAAGCGGAGCGAGAAGGAGAACAAACCTCTGGAAAACTTGCACTAGAGGCTGACATTGAAGACCTCAGTTTGGCGAGTCAAAACTTAAGAAAGGGTGTTTTCAGAATTTTAGTCTTAGGGGATTTAAAACGGGGAAAGAGTACCTTAATTAATGCTCTCATCGGTGAAAAATTATTACCCAGCGATGTTAATCCTTGTACGGCAATCTTAACGATTTTACGTTATGGTATCAATAAAAAAGTAACGGTTTACTTTAAAGGAGATAAACAGCCTGAAGAATTAGAGTTTAAAGATTTTAAGCGACAATATACCATTGATCCGACCGAATCAAAACGGTTTGAAGAAGAACATCATCTGGCATTTCCTGATGTAGATCATGCAGTTATCGAGTATCCTTTACCTCTACTTGAAAAGGGAGTCGAGATTGTTGATAGCCCCGGACTGAATGATACAGAAGCCCGAAATCAACTTTCTTTAAGTTATATCAATAATTGCCACGCGATCCTATTTGTTTTTAGAGCGATTCAACCCTTTACTCTTGAAGAACGTCGTTATCTAGAAAACTATATTAAAGAGCGGGGTTTAACTGTTTTCTTCCTCATCAATGCTTGGGATGAAATTCAAAAAGAAATTTTGGATGCTGATGATACCGAACATTTGGAAAATGCCGAGGAAAAAATTCGTCAGGTTTTTAAAACAAATTTAACAGAATATTGTCAATATAATGGCTACGATCTTTATGATGAACGAGTCTTTGAACTGTCTTCCTTAAATGCACTACGCCAACAAATTAAAAGTTCAGATGCTTCGTTGGAAGGTACTGGTTTTCCAGAATTTACTCAAGCCTTGAATCACTTTTTAACCCAAGAACGAGCGATCGCAGAATTTCGACAAGCTCGCACCCTAGCACGCCAAACCTATAATCATGTCCATGAAGCTGTTGAACGTCGAATTCCCTTACTCGGAGAGGATATTAATGAGTTAAAAAAACGGATTAATTCTGTCGAACCGGAATTTAAAAAATTGGCAGAAATCCGAGATCAATTTCAAAAAGAGATTCAAACAACTCGGAATGATAAATCAAAAAGTATTGCCAATTCTCTGCACACCTATATTATAAGTCTCGGCGATAATTTTGCCAATGATTTTGTCCGCTATCAACCCGACTTAGGGTTTTTAGACTTTCTCAGTCAAGACAAACGTGAACAATTTAATATGGCATTTAAGCAGGCTTTTGAACGATATATTAATGAAAAAATGGCAGCTTGGGAAAAAACGGCTGAAAAAGAAATAAAGGAAGCTTTTTCTCAACTGGCTCAAAGTGCGAGTAATTATGGAGGGATGTATAGTCAGGTGACAAATTTAATTACAGAAAAGCTAACTCAGCAGACGATTAACTCTAAAATTGACCTTGACTATGAAGAAAATTCTCCAAAATGGGCAAGCTGGGCGGTGGGATTTTTCTCTTTAGCATCTGGTAATGTGGCGGGTATAATTCTAGCCGGAGCGGGCTTTGATTGGAAAAATATATTAGTTAACTATTTGGGTGTCATTGGAGTCAGTAGTTTTTTATTACTATTGTCCGGAGGATTATTAGCATCTGTAGGAATATGGGCAATTCCTATATTGGGTTTAGGTGTGGGAGCGGTACAAGTCGAACAAGCTCGAAAAGATTTTATGAAAGTTATTCAGAAAGAGTTTATTAAGTATCTACCTCAAGTTGCCAACGAACAGCAAGAAACAATGTATGAAATAGTCAACAAATGCTTTGATAGCTATGAGGCGGAAATTTTGAAGCAGATTAATAATGATATTGATGCCCGCAAATCTGAGTTAGACAATTTACTGCAACAAAAGGAATCTCAGGAGATTAACCGAGAAAAAGAAGTTGAACGTCTCCATAAGTTAGATAATAGTGCGTTATCGGAAAAGCAAAACATAGAATCAATTTATGAAAATTTACTTTCATCTTCTGTCTGACATGATATGATCAAGTTTAAGATTCACAACAATACTCAAAAAATTTTCTGAGAATTAAGCTATCATGGCTGCTAAAATCGAAGCGACAAAGTTCATTGATAATTTAGACCGGGTTGCCAAGGTTCGTTCAGAGATTGCTGATTATCTCAATCAAATGGTAGCCACCTTAAACCAAGCCGAATCAGAAGGAAAAAATCAATCGGGCCAGTTGGGCTTAGATAGAGATATTCAAGATCTCAATCAAGTCAGCAAAAATTTGCGTCAAGGCTGTTTTCGGCTCTTGGTTCTAGGAGATATGAAACGGGGAAAAAGTACATTTCTAAATGCTTTAATTGGCGAGAATATTCTGCCTAGCGATGTCAATCCTTGTACGGCTTTATTAACCATTTTGCGATATGGTAAAAATCAAGAAGTCACGGTTTATTTTAATGATGGTAAACCGCCGAGAAAAGTAGACTTCAAAAGCTTTAAACGTCTTTACACAATAGATCCTGCTGAAGCAAAAAAGTTAGAAACCGAGAATAAAAAAGCGTTTCCTGACGTTGACTATGCCGTGGTTGAATACCCTTTATCTTTATTAGAAAAAGGAATTGAAATTGTTGATAGTCCGGGCTTAAATGACACGGAGGCTCGCAACGAACTTTCCTTGGGTTACATCAAAAACTGCCACGCAATTTTATTTGTCCTCAGAGCCTCACAACCTTGCACATTAGGAGAACGTCGTTATCTAGAAAATTACATTAAATATCGAGGACTCAGTGTTTTCTTTTTGATTAATGCTTGGGATCAAATTCGAGAGAGTTTAATTGATCCGGATGATCCTGAAGAACTTGAAGAAGCTGAAGAAAGATTACGTCATGTTTTTCGAGCCAATCTTGCAGAATATTGTCAGATTGAAGGCTATGATTGTTACGATGAGAGAGTATTTGAAATTACCGCTTTAAATGCTTTACGTCGTCGGATTAAAAGTCCTGAGCTTTCTCTAGAAGGAACTGGATTTCCAGAATTTATGGGCGCTCTCAATTCATTTCTGACTCAAGAAAGAGCGATTGCAGAATTTCGACAAGCCAAGATTTTAGCTCACCAAACGAGCAAGCATATTCAGGATGCTGTTGAACGTCGTATTCCATTGCTTGAACAAGATGTGGAGGAATTGAAGCAAAGAATTAACTCGGTTGAACCTGAATTTGAAAAACTCAATCAAATTCGAGAACAATTTATTGGTGAAATTTGGAGAGTACGCGATAGTAAAGCTCAAATTATTACCGAGTCATTTCGCAGCTATGTTTTGAACTTAGAAAACTCCTTTGAATCCGACTTTCAACGCTATCAGCCCGATCTTAAATTTATGGATTTATTGAATGCTGGAAAGCGAAAAGCATTTGAAGCCTCTTTCCAAGAAGCATTTGAGAACTATATCAATGATAAAATTGCCGGGTGGAGTATTTCAGCCGAGCGAGAAATGGATACGGGTTTTTCTCAACTTTCTAGACTTGCTGCTCAGTACGGAACTGATTACGCAAAAGTCACCAATAGAATTACAGAAAAACTAACAGGACATAAACCAGTCGCAGGTCGTTTGAGTCAATCTTCTGAACAAGAAGATTCTCCGGCTTGGGCAACTTGGGCAATGGGATTAGTCTCATTAGCTTCGGGTAATTTTGCTGGGGCTGCGCTCGCTGGAGCAGGATTTGATTGGCAAAATATTCTACTTAATTTCGTTGCTGTTGTGGGGATTAGTGGAGTCGTTACGGCAATTTCTGGCATGATACTAGGCCCGATTACTTTACTATTACTGAGCTTTGGCGTGGGAGCATTACAGATAGATAAAGCTCGTCAAAAAATGATTCAAGAGGCTAAGAAAGAGTTTGCCAAACATTTACCTCAAATTGCTCAAGATTATTCACCCCAAATTTCAGAAGTTGTTCAAGAATGTTTTAACGCCTATGAACAAGAAGTCGTCAAGCGAATGAATGATGATATTCAAGCCCGTAAAGCCGAGTTAGAAAATCTCATCCAGCAAAGAGAACAGCAAAAAGTTAATCAGGAGCAAGAATTAAAGCGGTTAACTCACTTTAAAGACCAAGTAACTTCAACCTTTAATAAAATTGAAACAATTTACCAAAATTTTGTCTCCAGTGTTTCTTAAATTCTCAATTTATCCTGTACGGAGTTCAAGAAATAAACCATGAATCAATCAACTGACACCGAGCATTTAACAAACTTGTTAAAAACGGCAGTTGGACTGCTGAAATTAGAATCTAAGTCTCCACTGCTCACCGAAGTTAATTTAGTTTGTGAGTATTTAAAAAATCCAAATTTCCGAATTGCTGTATTTGGGCCTTTTAACTATGGGAAGTCAACTTTACTCAATGCTTTATTAGGAAATCGAGCATTACCTATTGATTTAATCCCAACCACAGGAGCGGCTATTCATGTTCGATATGGTGACGAGTTGAAAACCACAATTACCTTAAAAGATGGTCAAAAAATTACAGATACCGGAACTAAAGTTCTAAAAGAGTTTGCCATTTTAGATCAAAATAGACGAATGCGAGATGATGTTCGTCAGGTAGAAGTTTTTTGTCCTGACTCTTTTCTGAAAACAGGTGTAGAATTGTTAGATTTACCGGGAACCAATGATCGAGAAGCACAGGATGAATTAGTTTATCAGCAACTCGTCACGGCTGATTTAGTCGTTCAGGTTTTAGATGCCCGTCAATTAATGACTTTAAAAGAGCGGGAAAATTTGAGAGATTGGCTAATTGAGCGGGGAATTGAGACGGTTATTTTTGTGGTCAATTTCATTAATTTGTTAGATCATAGCGATCAAAAAGAAGTTCAAAATCGACTTCGATTTGTGGCTGAAAGCTTTCGAGTCAAACTTCCTAATAATATTAGTAATCTTTACCGTGTTGATGCTCTTCCTGCACTGAGAGCCAAGTTAAAAGGAGATACATCGGCTGTACAAACGACTGGGTTAGCAATGTTTGAATCTGCTTTGCAGAGTTTAGTTTCCCTCCAACAAGAGCAAACCATTATTCATGTTCCTCGGGTACAAAAGACTGTAAATCATATCCAAAAAGCGTTAACAGAACAAATAGAAACAATTTCCACTCAACTTGAAGCCACTCAACAAAAACAGCAAGCTAAAGCAGAAATTCAAAACAAAGCGAAAACTTTAATCCAACAAGGATTTCAAAGTAGTTCTTCCGAGTTTCAGAGTTGGTTGTATCTCCCCAAATTATTAGACCGTTATCAGGCAGATATTGTTACAGCACTCAAACAAGGAGAATTCAAAACCTGGGAAACTGAAGTCTTCAAACCGACTGTGCTTAAATATCAAGAGAAAATTCTGGAATGGGTGAACAAAGCTTGTGAATTTTTTGATCGAGAACATCCGGGTGAGTTTGTTATTTGCTATCCAGAAACACCGCAAGTGTCTGTTCCGCCACCATCTCCTCCTCCTCAATTTCCAAACTCATCTGGAAGTGCAACTCCAACAGTGATAGCAACGGGCGTTGGCTGGATGCTGGGTGGGCCTGTTGGTGCTGCTGTAGCGGGAGGAGCTACTCATTTTTTAAGTAAAACCTTGAACTCAGAACAGTCTACAGAAGTAACAACTTCAAATTCAAATCAAGTTCATCAGGTTTATGCTAATTTAGCTCAGGACTATTTGACGAATTTCAGTACAGAAGGCTTTTCTACTCTTCATCAGTACGAAAAAAAGTTTCAAAGCTGGATTCATTTTCCTTCTCTAAAAGAATCATCAGAAAATACTGATTTATATCATCAATTACAGTTATTTAACAAAATTTTTAATGACCTCAATCAAGTTCTGGAGTAGAGTCAGTAAAATATCAAAACCGCTTTTTACCTCCTGTCGCTCCTCTATCTCTGGGAATGGAGTTGATTGAAAATTGAATTCATAGAACTAATTTCAGATTCAATTTCAGCATCCAATCCTTTTAAAAACTGTAACTCTTTTTCCAAATCAAAGTTCGGGATTTTTTCTTGATTAATTAGACACTCTAACTCGGCTTTATAACACTCAATATCATTCTTAATTCTTTGATTAACTTCTTGCTCGAATTCGTCGAAATAGTTTTGAATAACAGAATGAGTTAACTGCCACTGTTCTTGTGCTAAAGAAGGAATATAATTCATTAACTCTTTCTTTAGCACATTGATAATGTCTTGACGAATTTGCTGTACTCTAAGTTCAAAGTCCAGTTCATTAAATCGTTTTGATAAAAAATAAGTAATGGATTTAACTAGGGTTAAATCGGGTAAAAAGTTAATCAAAATTTGATGAATTTTGTGTAGAATATCTAAGTTTAGTCCAATGATTTTTGATCTTTTAAGTTTATAATTCCACTCTATTTTTTCTAATCTATCTGACTGAGTTTGTAAAAAAGAAAATTTATCTTTTTCTAACTCGGAGTCTGAAAATAACAGCCCAATTGCCCAACTCGGCACAGTAATGTTATGATTATCTTTCTGAATTTTTTGATCGGCTAACTTATCTGTTATTCTATTAACAACTTTAACATAATCATCAATGTGATTTTCCAGTTTTCTATATAACTCAAAATGAGCATCTTTTATGTCTTCAGTAATTATTAAACTCCAATCAGATAGTTTATCATTTAGATATTGCTCAAAGATATGTAATATAATTTTTTCTGCCGTTTCTTTATTATTTTTGTTTTTAAAAATATCTCTAAGTTTTATGTCTAGCTGCTCTGTAATATCCATATCAAAAGTTTGAGGTAAACTAGAAAAATACTTCCGATATAAATTTGCGATGCGATCTGTACACTTATCTTTAATTTCTCTAATACTTTTTTGGACTTGTTGACAAATATCATCTAGCCGTTCAAATTCAGGTTTGACCAAACATATGTTTCTTTGACATCGATCAACTTGTTGTACCAGTAGAATACGGCGTTCCACAGTTTGATGAAGATGGGCATATACCTGATCGGCTAGAGTTTTTACTTGTTGCAGTTCTAAAACAGCTTGTTTTTGAGTTAAGTAAGTATTAAGAGCTGTTATAAATTCCGGAAAACCTGTTGCTTCTAAAGTGGCATCTGAAGTCTTTAAACGTTGACGTAAAGCTTTCAGTGAGGAAATTTCAAATACTCGGTCATCATAAATATCCTGTTGCTCCACTGGATAATATTTAAAAAGTTTGGTTTGAAAAGTTAGACGTAATTTTCCTTCGGCTTCATTGATCTGCTCGGGATCATCTGGATTGACGAGACTCTGACGAACTTTATCCCAAGCATTAATTAAAAAGAAAACTGTTCTCCCTCTATTTTTTATGTAATTATCAAGATAACGACATTCTGTTAAAGTACAAGGCTGTAAAGCATCTAGAATAAATAGAACAGCATCGGACTGATGGATATAGTTTAGGGTAATCTCGCTGAGAACTTCGGTCTCATTGATTCCTGGACTGTCAATAATTTCAATTTTCTTTTCAAGTAAGCTTGAAGGGTATTCAAGAACAACACAATCTATATGAGGAAAAGCTAATTCTTGTTGAAATTCAAATTGATGATTTTTTTCATAAGGAACAGTGTAGCGACGCTTAAAAGTCTCAATATTTATTTTTTCTGGTTCCTGACCGTTATTAAAATAAATAGTCGCCTGCCCTTGCTGACCATAGCGTACAACTGTAAATGTCGCCGTGGATAAGTGCATACCAGTTGGCAATAAATTATCTCCAATTAAGGCATTTAAGAATGTAGTTTTGCCTCGATTTTTATCGCCCAAAATTAAAAGTCTAAAAACATCAGATTTTAAATTTTTATTAGCTATATCTAAGTCTTTTATATTCCCCTCAAAGCTCAGTCTTATTGAGTCATTTCTAACTTGGCTTAGTCTGTTAACAATTTTGGTGAGATGATCTGCAATTTCAAAACGAATTTGTATTACCTGATCTAAATCCTGATAAAGTTGATGAAAAGCCGGAATAATTGTTGTAGCTTTTTTATTATGAAAATCTCTCCAATTTAGAGAATTTACAAATGGATTTTGACAAATTACTGGCAACCAACTTATTCCTGGATATTGCTCATTCCAAGCATCTTCTAGTTTTTTCCTGGCTTCCCGAACGGCTGCGTAAAAAGATTTTCCTCCAGAAAATGCTGTCAAAAAGTGCTGTAGAAATTCCTGTGCAACCCGGTCAGGTATTAGTTCGCGCATCACAATACTTTGAGGTAAGTGCAACCGTGCAAGCTGATTCGCCAATCCCAAACCATCACAGGAGTTAAAAATAGCAAGTTGTAAACCTCTTGAAATGGATGCTCGGAGGGAATTTTTGAGTTCATCAATTGTTAATCTATCTTCTGAGTTGATTTCGATCCAACCGAGTTGTTTGTCAGGTAAACTAACACTATGGCCTGCAAAAAAGAAAATATGCCAACCTTGTTCATTCCAGAGTTGTTCTAATAGCTTCTGTTTGGTAGGTTTTTCAAGAAACTCAATAGTTGCTCCGAATGACTTTAATTGTGTAAGTGCTTGACGATCAAACTGGGTATTAATTCCCTCACTGTTACCCAATACTGCCAAGATTCTGACCTGAAATTGATTTTCAGGAAGAGGCTCTCTATTGGGCTTTTGAGCTTCAGTTGGACTTAGGGAAATTTCTGCATTTTGATAATACTGGTTAAACAAATCCCAAGCTGACCAGGGTAATTGTCGTAACTGGATATCGGCGGTTTCAATAATGACTTGAATTTGATCGTTTATGTTTAAATATTGTTGCAAACTATCTCTAATTTTTTGCCATTCTTGTGTTCCCACACCGAGCCACTTATTGAGATTAATTGCTAAATCATCTGCGTAGGAGAAGTTTGTTCTTGGGGAACCTTCGGGAATTATTCGGCATGGCTCCGACTGATTTTGAAAACGGGATGAAGCCATCTGACGATACAAAGATTGCCAACCTTTTAGTGAGTTCTCTAGCTCACAAGGTAACAGTGGCAATAAACCTGTCACTTGACAAATAGACTGACTATTTTCCTGAATTCGCAAAATGACCGGAAATCCAGCTTCATTTGCCTCTAGTAATGTCAAAATGACTCGTTTTTCCATAACAATACTTTCCCCGGATTGACAGACTCAGATAATAATCTAAATCTAGTATTAGAGCGATCAGAAATCAGTCGTGATGTGTGATTGTCTTGCCTTCTGGATTATCACCTCAAGCCGTTCTAATTGCTATAGATTGTTCTTATATAACTTTAACCGCAGTACCCCTCTATTGAGTATACCATGTTATGATTGTTTGAGTATGGTAAAAATGTACAACACTTAAATGAATAACCCACTCGTCTAAAGTTTTGTAACAAAAACTGAGTTTTCCGAAAAAATGATTTCCGAAGGCAGAAACTATATAAAGAGTCCTGAACCAGGTATGAAAACTATCCATGTACCGGAGGATAAAATTCAAAAAAGTAGTGCAAATCAAGTATCTCTGCCATTAACAACATCAATATCTTGGGATTTTTTTTGTGACAAATTTAGTTTCTACCCTAGTTTTTAAATAAAGGAAAGGATCTATGACTTCAACATTACCGTTTGCGATTTCAAAAAAACGTGATCGCATTCAAAACAAGTTTTTGTGTCGTGTTGAAACTGAAGTTGAAAAACGTCTACAACAATCCCTTCACAATCGGATTTACATTGTCCTCGAGAAACAGGAAAACTCGGAACAAGTTCAGTTTCCTTCGGAAATTGATATCAAAACTAGGAAGCAGCTCAGTTCTCGGCTGGCAAAAGACACCCCTATTGAACAGGTGTTTGACCGCTCTGACATCGCCGGACGACTCCTAATTTTGGGGGCGCCCGGTTCGGGAAAAACGACCATGTTATTGAAACTAGCAGAATGGTTGGTAATGCGGGCAAAAGCAAATCCACAGCTTCCAATTCCAATATTATTGAACTTGTCTTCGTGGAAAGACGACAATCAGAGTATAAAACAGTGGATAATCAGCAGCCTCAAATTAAAGTATAATGTTCGTCAAAATATTGCCAAACAGTGGATTGAGCAGGGGGGAATTCTACCCTTACTAGATGGTTTAGATGAGCTAGCAGAAGCAAGACAGGAAAAATGTGTTGAAAAACTTAATCACTTTTTGCATCCCGATACTTGTTTGGGTTCTGTTGTGGTTTGTTCTCGTATTCAAGAATATCAATGCTACACAACGAATTTAGCATTGAATGGTTCAATCACTTTGCAGCCTTTAACCACAGAACAAGTTCAAGATTATGTCTTGAAAACAGAAGGAAAAGCATTATGGAATAATATCAAACTCGGTTCTGGTCTATTGAATTTGATACGGACACCTTTATTTTTAAATATTATTATTTTGTCCCACGAGGAAATTTCCTTTGGGCGATGGCATCAATTTGAATCTTTAGAAGAAAAAAGCAACCATTTATTTGAAGCTTATATTCGACAAATGTTAAAACGTCGATATTCAGGAAAAAAGAAGCCCTACAAAGATGAGGATACGATTCGTTGGTTGGCATGGCTATCCAAACAATTAACTAGAGAGAATCAAACGGATTTTTCAATTAATACAATACAGCCGACTTGGTTAGATTCACCGTTAAAAAGAATCAGTTATGGGATAATTTTTGGAATAATTTATGGCTCAATATTTGGGCTGATTCATGGGCTAGTAGTCGGGTTTAACTCTCAACTATTTGGATTGCTAATAGTTCGATTGATTCAAGGCTCAATGTTTGGGCTAATTTTTGGGCTGATTTACGGGCTGATAGTCGAACTAATTTTTGGACTAATAAGCAAGCTAATTTACGGAGTAATTTTTGGATTAGCGGTCGGGTTAACGGTCGGAGTGATTGTTGGGTCTATTCCCTGGTTGCTAGTAGTCGGATTAATTTTTGGACTGATTGTTGGGCTAGATGAAGAATTAATAGTCAGGCTCAAAAGAGGACTGAATATAGGATTGATGGCTGGGTTAATTTTCGGGCTAATATTTAAGCTGGTTGGAGGATTGATGGTTGGGTTGCTGGTTGGACTGATTTTCGGACTGATTTTTGGACTGATTAACCTTAAATATGAATCTAGAAATACTCAGCGCCAGGGAATTTGGTGCTTTGAACATTTTTCTCTGCGTTTAGTTCTTTACTGGAGTAAAAATATTCCTTGGAACTATTCTAAATTTTTGAATTATGGAACAGAACGCTTGTTCTTGAAGCGGATGGAGAATAGGTATCAATTCATTCACGATTTGTTAAATAAACACTTTTCAAATCAGTATTAAGCACCATAAAATAGATTAAAAATTCATCAAGTGGTGAAAATAGATTACCAATTTAATTGGGATTGTCAACCAATTTATCAATTAGAATTAAAACAGACTTATGGACATCCCGAACAGATTATTGATGTCGAGCAACTTGAGATTTTTGTTTTTTCTTCTCCAAAAACTAGGATTGAATGTTGTCAATGTAATGTGGGAAGATACCGCACGCACACCCGGTTCAGTTTGGGGTGCAAATATCACTCACATGACCCTTCAGGTTCGCCATTTGATGCAACCCCAGCGCAAAGAACTTTTACCCGTTATTCGCTACCCCAATTTTACAGATCGAACGGGCGATGTTCCCTTAGATCTCGTCAAAATTAAAGTCGGCAATGAAAAAGGGGAACAACTGCGGGTCATAACATTGCGAGAATACCTAACTAATTTACAGCAATACATCAGTAATATTGACAGATTATTCGTGTAACCGTGCAGTTTTATAAGGCTACCAGTAACGGTATTGTTGATGATGAAGATATAGAAAATATTCGCCAATGTATTGAAGCGGCTTACAATAGTGCCGATTATATTGGCTCTTTAGTCGTTGGAACATTGGAGAAGGGAGCAAGGATTTTCTTGAGGTTGTTAATCCTTTTGAACCCCATCAACAGCCGAAAGCTCAACAATGAGTTGAAGTTTTCTGTACCATTAATAAAGACGAGTCGGGAGATTAATTCTCCGGCTTTAAACGATTCTTTGAAAGCGAATATGAGTCCAACTATTCTGCTTACGGGTGCATCGGGAAACGTGGGTCGAGAAGTTCTTCGCAGCTTGAAGGATAAACCCGCAACGATCCGCGTTGCCAGTCGTTCTCCGGTGTCACTTGGGGAACAACAAAACCCCAACACTGTTTATCTTGACTTTGAAGATCCAACCACCTATCTTAATGCGATCGCTGGATGCCAGTCCGTGTTTTTGCTTCGTCCCCCTGCTATCAGCAACGTGAAGGCGACTCTCAACCCATTTATTGATACAGCCCGCCAAGCCGGAGTTCAACAAATCGTTTTCCTGTCGGTAGCCGGAGCCGATCGCAATCGGATCATACCCCATTACGCCGTCGAACAACACCTGCAAACTCATCCCGGCAACTGGACAATTCTGCGTCCCGGCTTCTTCGCCCAAAATCTCGGTACCGCATACCGTTCGGATATCAGGAACGATGATCGCCTGTACCTACCTTCGGGTCGGGGACGAGTTGCCTTTGTAGACTTGCGTGATGTCGGACAAGTTGCCGCAGATGCCCTAGTCTCATGGAAAACTCATCAAGGTAAAGCATACACCCTGACAGGCCCTCAAGCATTTTCCTTTGAGGAGGTAGCGGAGTTTTTGACTCAGGTGTTGGGTCGTAAAATTCGTTATGACTCGGCAAGTATCTGGGGTTATGCACGCCATCTTCAACGTCAGAACCTGCCTGGGGCGCAAATTCTTGTTCAAACCCTTCTTCATCTGGGGCTGGGCTTCGGACAAGCAGAAACGGTCGATCCTACACTAGAACAGCTTTTAAGTCGAAAGCCCCTCGACGTGCGAGACTACATTACAGACCACGCCCAGTTATGGCGCAAGGGTTCAACTTGAGCGCTAAAGAATACTAGCTTAAAAACAACCCGATTCTACTTTCTGTTAAATTCCAGCGTTCCCACATAGTCAAACCGACCGTAACGTTCATTATTTGTAAATAACTTAACCTCATAAGTTCCCCTTGATGGTAAAACACAATAAATTGGGGTTTGTTGAGTTGTTTCAGCACAATCAAATGATTCTCCTTTGTCTGAAACCGCTTGAGTCATAATCCAATCTTGTAAACCAAGGTTTAAGAATCTCCCGGAATGGGCGGGAGAGTTGGCAGGAGTTTTCAGGATTTATGGGAGTGTAGAAAAAAAGTGCATAAGTCAATAACTTTCTGAGATAAGTAGTAATACCGCAGTCTGGCTTTAGATTATATTCGCAGTCAGACAAGCCATCAGTTTAGGGTAACAGTTATGGAGCAATTTATTGGTCGGGTTTTAGGTGATCGCTATCGCATTGAATCGGTACTTGGTGGTCAAGTCGGTCGTAGAACTTTTCTGGCGTATGATTTACAAACGGGTTTGTCGGTTGTGGTTAAATTGCTATTATTTAGCCCGGATTTCACTTGGGAATATTTAAAACTATTTGAACGGGAAGCCGAAGTGCTGAAATCTCTGGATCATCCTGCCATTCCTCAATACTTGGATGACTTCGAGGTGGAGATGGAATGGGGAAAGGGGAAAGCATTCGTTCAAACTTATATTGAAGCCCCATCGTTGCTGAAGTGGATAGAATCGGGTCGTACTTTTAGCCAAGTCGATCTTGAAACGATCGCCAAACAGCTATTAGAAATTTTGGATTATTTGCATCGCCGCCAACCCCCGGTTATTCATCGAGATATTAAACCCAGTAATGTTTTATTAGGCGATCGCAGTGGTCATAGCGTTGGGCAAGTTTATCTGATTGATTTGGGTTCGGTTCAGACGGTGGTACATGGCGGCACCCGAACCATTGTGGGTACTTATGGCTATATGCCTCCCGAACAATTTGGTGGACAGACCACATCGGCTTCGGATTTATATGCTTTGGGGGCTACCCTAATTTATCTGGCAACCGGACAACATCCCGATCAATTACCCCAACAGCAGATGCGTATCGGGTTTGAAAATCGAGTTCACCTCAGTCTTAATGTGATAGACTGGCTAAAATCGATGACCGAGCCTAGTGTCGAACTCCGATTTCAATCTGCAAAACAAGCATTAGAAGCTCTAGAAAATACGGACTTCCGAAAAAATCAGTTGTTCGTGACTAAACCGACTGGCAGCAAGGTCATAGTTACAAAGACTGAGGAGATGTTGGAGATTTTCATTCCGCCACGAGGTTTTGATCTGTCTCTCATTTTCCTAATTCCCTTGGCAATTGTATGGAACTCTTTTACCGCGTCCTTATTGTGGGATATGCTTTCCAATTTTAGTTGGACAGGATTGTTTTTTGGTTTAGTGTTTTTCACGTTTTTTTCAATACCTGGTCTTTCGATGATTGCATACATTCCCTTTAGTTTATTCGGAGTCACAACACTTCGGATTACTCCGGCTAAAATTTCTCTAATTTCAAAAATATTTGGAGTTCAATACGGCCAACCCTTTATCGGCCATCGCTCGGATATTACAAAAGTTGAACTCTCCCCGGTTTCCTATCAAAAAGACTCGGATGGAAATCCGGTTAAAGTTCATCCTAAGATTAATATTTGGGTGGGGGTAAAAAAATGGACACTAAATACTATAAACGGTTTAACTCCCCCGGAAATCGATTGGCTTGCTCACGAGTTAAGTGACTGGCTTAATTTACCAATTAGCCGAGGTTAAGAACAACTTCAGGAAGACAAAGGGCGTTAAGTCGTTATTTTCAGTCCCAAGGTGATTCTAAAGCCTACAATCACTACAAACCATTTCCAATTAAAATAAACGATGCCCAATAATAGGGGTGGTCGAGATT
This sequence comes from Limnoraphis robusta BA-68 BA1, assembly GCF_034932365.1. Lineage (NCBI taxonomy): Bacteria > Bacillati > Cyanobacteriota > Cyanophyceae > Oscillatoriales > Sirenicapillariaceae > Limnoraphis > Limnoraphis robusta. The sequence goes on from NZ_JAYGHR010000061.1 coordinate 250,209, forward strand.
ATTACGAATATTAGCGGGAAGTTCAATTTCAGAACTGACAAAAACCATTGTACCATCAGGCGATCGCTGACTGACAACGGTTGAGGTATTTTTAGTAATTAAACTCTGTTGGGCGATTTGTAACGCCTCGGTTTTACTGTATCCTTGTTGCAGGGCGTTATAGAAAACATTCATCAAGACTTGAGTCCCACCGTCGCTAACTTTCCACAGCGATGCCAGCACAGCCCTCGCCCCCTGATTTTGGAATTGATAACCGAGTCCGAGAATTTGTTCACCGTTATTATCAAAGCCACCCAACCCCGTTTCACAAGCACTTAAAACCACTAAATCAACATTCGATAATGACCAATTTTCCACATCTCTCAGCGTTGGATTTTCCCCCTCTCCAAACACAATAAAAGATTCCGAAGGGTCGCCCGGAACGAACGCCGCGTGGGTAGCAAAATGCAGCACGTTGTAACCGTTCATTTTGGGTTTCATCGTTTCTAAATTGAAAGCTTTATCTACATAAGCGGTTGTATTGGTCAGGGTATTTTGTAACAATGCTACTTCAATTCCTGCAAAGGGTAAACCCGCAAATTGTACATCCCGTTGACCTATTTTTGCCGAACGTATTAACGACTCATCCGCAAACGCCCCGGCTAATACTCTCGGTTCAGGTTGGGGTTGAGTGGTGATTTCTTCTAGGGAAGCTGCGGTAATATTATTGACCCGAAAACGTTGGGCTAACCACCGTTGACCATCGTGCAATGCCACCAACGGAATATAGCGTAAAACTCCATCCGGGGCGTAAATAATTACCTCAGTATTGGCTGTTTTTAAGTCATCTTCAAGGGGTTCAAACAGCCAGCGATAGAGTTTTTGGGCGGATGCAACTGCATCAATTGTTGGGTCTTGTAAAGCTAAACGAAACCGAACAATTGTCCGATATAATTCTTCACGACTTACCTCAACGGTGCGGCGTAACGGTGGAGAATTGGGTGTTGTGATGATTAATTCCAAGCGATTTTCTAATATTAAAGGATAAAATAAAACTGCATTCAAATCTCCTAATTTATCCCGCAAACGGTCTAATGCGCCCAGAGATAAAGTTTGTTCTTGGGCTTCAAAACTGAGTTGTTCAATTAATGCGCGAACTTCGGAACTTCGAGCAAAGTTATTAAAATCGGCTTTAACTTCTGTTAACAACTGATCCAATTGATTGCGTCGTTGTTCTTCTTCTGGTGTTAAATTTTGCTTCTGTTGAAGTTGTGCTAGTTCTTCCCCTATTTCAATCACGTTCTCTTGCAGTTCGTTGTAACGGGCGAGAATTTCCTGTTCCGGTTGATAAAATTCGATTCCGCCAGCAGTGTTGGCATTTCCCCGAACATTTTTGAGATAATCTTCTAACTCCTGAACTTTCAGTAAATCCAAAACTCGCTGTGCTTCTAACACTCGATTTTCTTTTAACAATAAATCGGCTAACTTTCTATAATTTCCAGCAACAGTTTCTGTATAAGATAATTGTAAATCACGGGATAAGCCTCGAATATCTTGGCGAATGGATTCTGTTACATTAACAGATTGTTTGAGGAAGATAATCGCTAACTTCGGTTGATTTTGTTTTTCTAAAACTCTACCAATATTGTTCAGAGAATTACCTTCCCCATTGCGATCGCCAATTTCTCGAAAAATGGCAAAAGACTGTTGATAGAATTCTATTGCCTGTTGATACTGCCCTAAACGACCGTAGGCACTGCCCAAATTGCCTAGAGATCTAGCTTCCCCATTGAGATCGCCGATTTTTCGTGCGATAGTTAACCACTGCTGATAGAATTCTATTGCCTTTTGGTACTGCCCTAAACTTAGGTAAGTATTGCCCAAATTGCCCAAAGATCTAGCTTCCCCATTGAGATCGCCGATTTCTCGTGCGATAGTCAACCACTGCTGATGGAATTCTATTGCCTTTTGGTACTGCCCTAAACTATCGTAACCAATGCCCAAATTACCTAGAGATCTAGCTTCCCCGTTGCGATCACCAATTTCTCGTGCAATAGTTAAAGACTGCTGATGAAATTCTATTGCCTTTTGGTACTGCCCTAAATCCAAGTAAGCATTGCCCAAACTGCCCAAAGATTTAGCTTCCCCATTGCGATCTCCAATTTCTCGTGCAATGGCTAAAGACTGCTGATAGAATTCTATTGCCTTTTGGTACTGCCCTAAATTATAGTAAGCATTGCCCAAATTGCTCAGAGAATTAGTTTCTCCATTTTGATTACCTATTTCTTGAAAAATAGCTAAAGATTGTTGAAGGAATTCAATTGCTTTGTGATACTGCCCTAAATCCAGGTAAGCCAGACCCAAATTGTTCAGAGGGGAAGCTTTGCCATTGTGATTACCTATTTCTTGAAAAAGGGCTAAAGACTGCTGATAGAATTCTATTGCCTTTTGGTACTGCCCTAAACCCAGGTAAGCATTGCCCAAACTGTCTAGAGAAGCCGCTTCTCCATTACGATCTCCAATTTCTCGTTCAATAGTTAAGGACTGTTGTTGGAATTCTATCGCTTGCTGGTACTCCCCTAAATTACGGTAAACAATGCCCAAATTGCCGAGAGATGATGCTTCCCTTTTGCGATCGCCTATTTCTTGATAAATTTTTAATGCTTGTTGCCAAGACTGCAATGCTTCTCGAAACTGGCTGATATTAAGTTGTTGAATACCCTGCCTAAATAATCGATCTGCTTCTGCTTTTCGTTCATCGGAGGCTTGTGCGATAACAGGCGACTCAGAGAGAACGTTTATTGGTACAATGGGAGCCGATACACCAATCACCACCGCAATGGTTAGAGCTTTTAGATTCAGCATGGGAGTTTCTTGAAGAGATAGTCCTTCACTTTTAATATATGTCTCTAGTTCAAAAATGAGTAACTCCTTCGTATTCAAAAAATAGACGGCTCAAAAAAATACGATGAATTCCAATAAGAGTTTAATTCAGAATTCCCCGAAAAAGCTACCGAAGTTTCCCAAACTGTTCAATCTTAGAGAACTGTTCGCCATCTTAATGCTCGGCGGACTGATTGTATCCTGGGCTTCCAAATCTTGGTCTTTCTCGGAGTTGGTGGAGAGCCGTTAAAAACTTATAAAATCTCCCCAGTAAAGGAGAGATAAAAACCCTCGATTTTGCTTGTGTTCCGCTTCATTCTATCACGCTCAAACTGATTGTTATCAATTCCAACTCAAAAGCTAATTTTTGGGTCAAGTTAAAAATTTTAATTCATCCAAAAATCAATGTTCATGCGATCGCGGGTGCGTGGTGGTTGATTTGCTTTTAAAGCCTGAAAAACCCAGTTTGGACAACCTCAAACAAGCCCGAACCGTTATAGAAGCGCTACAACTCGCAGAAATAAATGACTTCTTTCAAGATGCCTGTACGGAAGCCAGACCCCAAGAAATTGATACCGTAGTTGATACGATAACCGCCCCAACAACAATCATTTATCCTATCATTTTGGACGACCGAATTGAAGTGATTCTCAAACTTCCCGGCGATGATAATTTCTTCCACTATAGACGGGCGGTTAAACGGCAAGAAGTAGAGCAGATTATCAACGAAGGATTGGGCGCCTATTTATCTTCTAATCCCGCTTTAAAAGAAGACGCTTCCGAACAAGAACGGGTCAGAAGCGAGAAGGCTGAAAAGACTTTTCTTGACGACTCCTCCACCCTTTACGACTGGCTCATTCGCCCCGCAGAAGAACAACAAAAGCTATCGGAGGGGACAACTCTGGTGTTCGTGCTGGATGGAGCATTGCGAAGCATTCCGATGGCTGCACTTTACGATTCTAAAGCCGAGAAATACTTGATCGAAAAATATGCGATCGCCCTCGCTCCCGGCTTGCAACTGTTAAGCCCCGAACCCTTTTCAAAAATTAGTTTAAACGCTCTACTGGCGGGGGTGAGTCAGGAACAAACTATCGAATTCCGAGAAGAAAATGAGTCCTTCGATCCGCTTCCCCAAGTCGAGGAGGAATTAAACGATCTCCAGACATTACTTCCCCTGAGCAATTCACCTTTATTCAACGAAAATTTCAGCATATTGAACCTAGAAAATCAGCTTCTTCAAACGGACTTGACCATCCTTCATATTGCCACTCACGGACAGTTCGGATCGAATCTTGATGAAAGCTTTGTTGTGGCTTGGAAAGAGTTGCTAACCGCTCGAAAAATTGACCGCATTTTGCGAGAACAGCGATCGGATCGAGCCATTCCCATTGAATTGCTTACCCTCAGTGCTTGTGAAACCGCAGAAGGAGACGATCAAGCCATACTTGGAATTGCCGGCGTTGCGGTGCGGGCGGGGGTGCGAAGCACAATTGCAACCCTGTGGAAAGTTAACGATCGCTCCACCGCCGAGTTTATGAAACGGCTCTATCAAGAACTGCTTAAAGCCAACGAAACCGGAACCGTTAATAAGGCTAAAGCGCTGCAAACCGTTCAGCTTGAGTTTTTTAAAAACTCTCCCAATGAAAACTGGAAATTGCCCCATTATTGGGCGCCTTTTGTCCTCATCGGAAACTGGTTATAATTGGTGTTTTGCATAAGCATTACCCCGCCCAAAATAGGTAGGGTTAGCCGGGAAAAAAGCCCCGTTGAATTCGGGGGTTATCGGTGAGATATCCATATCGATTCAACGGTTTTGTTGATCGGGAGGTTTTGATCATGGCAGAAATTATTGGAACCCCAGCCAACGATGAACTACTTGGTGATATTGGACCGGACACTTTGTTTGGCTTGGAAGGAGATGATGCGATTTTCGGCTTTGCTGACAATGACTTTCTTTTTGGAAATCAAGGGTCAGATTTGCTGGATGGCGACGAAGGAGACGACACCATTTTTGGAGGTCAAGGGGATGACCAGATTGCTGATATTGGAGGGGGAAACGATCAAATTTTTGGCAATTTGGGGAATGATTTGATCAATGGAATAGAAGGAAATGACCAAGTTTTTGGCGGTCAAGGAGATGATTTGATTACTGGTGGAGCCGGCAATGATTTGGTCTCGGGAGATAAAGGCAATGATATTTTATTTGGAATAGATAATTAAAATACTTCTAATCCCGGACTCGGCGAAATCGATACCTTGACGGGCGGTGAGGGATTCGATTTTTTTTACTTGGGATCTGAACTTTCGTTGTATTATGTGGGATTGGGAAGTGAAGATTTTGCCTTCATTACTGACTTTAATCCAGCAGAAGATATTATTTTTGTCGGCGGAACCGAGCGGGTAACGTTGAGCGATTTGAATTTGGGTCAAGCGGGAACGGGAGCGGGGATTTTTACTCTAAATAATGATGTGATTGCTTTTATTCCCGGTACAAATTCCAGCGAATTAAACTTTAGCTTGCTCTAATAGAAGTCCCAAACATAGCATTTCTCGGACTCGGAAAGTACCGCAAAAAAGATTTACTGTCCTCATCGGCGTGAGAAATGCTAGCGTTGACTCACTGGGGTCGGGTGCATTCCGAAAAGACAATACACCGCAGATTTTTATAAAAATAAAATTAAATATGAGCCGAGCGATCGAACACATCCAGTAAGGTTTTATCATTCATGCAAAATTTGACCCCGATCCGGCTTAGAACTATGAGATTAACTCTTTTAATGCTTTTGGGTACAACGGGTTTTGTAAGTGCAATTTTGCTTTTGCTGAAACTTCCCGTTCAGGCTCAGGTGATACCCGATCGCACCTTGGGGAATGAAAATTCGGTCGTTGTTCCCGATCAAAATATTCGGGGAATTGATAGCGATCGCATTGACGGGGGAGCGGTGAGGGGGTGCAACTTATTTCATAGTTTTCAAGAATTTAACGTAGACGAAGGGCGGGGGGTTTATTTTTCCAACAATTCTGGGGCTTTGAGCGGATAGAATTTTTACGAATCATTTCACACTGCTATATTCGTAGGTCTGGGAGTCATATCAATAAAACCTTCACCGCGAATTCGGTCATCTCCGCTCATTTCTCGGGTGGCACCACCGGAATGACAACTATCCAATACCAGCGTTACTACTAACTCTTTGTTCACCTAAACGATGGGGGAAATAGAAATCGATACCAATTAGGAGAGCGTAGAAGTTAGGAGTTGAATTCGTCATGGCTTTAGATAGATAAGGTTTACACAATTTTTACGGGATAGTTAGTTGGATGCCGAGTTTTTAGGCAGTTTCCTGCACAACTCCCGTTCAATTTCTTGGGCTTCGGCATCATTAGGATTAGGCTTGAGATAATTGTCAATAAAATTGCATCCCTCCTCTAGTAAATAATCAAAATCTAATCGCCACAGTTTCACCGTGTTGTCCTGACTCCCAGTTGCCAGTTGCTTGCTATCGGGGCTGAAACTGACGGCCCTAACCCAGTTGGTATGCCCAGTGAGGGTTTTGATTTCTTTGCCACTGCTGGCATTCCACAGTTTCACCGTCTTGTCACCACTAGCCGTCGCCAGAAGTTTGCCATCGGGGCTGAAACTCACCCCATTAACCGAGTTGGTATGCCCAGTGAGGGTTTTGATTTCTTTGCCAGTGCTGGCATCCCACAGTTTCACCGTGTTGTCACCACTAGCCGTCGCCAGAAGT